>NZ_JBSGZO010000176.1:648-16178 GCF_053611045.1 Streptomyces sp. NPDC054841
GAAAGGGTGCGGGAACGAGCCCCGAGGGGTGCGGGAAAGCTCCGCCCGCACGCTCCAACCCCAGGAACACCCACCCCCGGCGAAAGGGCCGCCGGCAACGGGCCCGAGGGGTGCAGGAGGACTCCGCCCGCGCCCCCACCCGGGGGAGGGTCAGTCGTGCCAGGCGGAAAGGGTGCGGGAACGAGCCCCGAGGGGTGCGGGAAAGCTCCGCCCGCACGCTCCAACCCCAGGAACACCCACCCCCGGCGAAAGGGCCGCCGGGAACAGACCCGAGGGAGTGCAGGGGGCCTCCGCCCCGCGCCCCCATCCGCGGGGAGGGTCAGTCGTGCCAGGCGCCCAGGTCGTCCAGCAGGCGCTGCAGTGGCTCGAAGACGCCCGGTGAGGCCGCGATGGCCAGGGCGCCGGAGGGCGGCTCGCCGGGGCGGGAGCCGGTGAGGGCGCCGGATTCGCGGGCGATGAGGTCGCCGGCCGCGAGGTCCCAGGGGTTGAGGCCGCGCTCGTAGTAGCCGTCGAGCCGGCCCGCGGCGACGTCACAGAGGTCGACCGCCGCGGAGCCGCCGCGCCGGATGTCACGCAGGCGCGGGATCAGCTGCTGGGCGATGTCCGCCTGGTGGCTGCGTACGGCGTGGACGTAGTTGAAGCCGGTCGAGACCAGCGCCTGGTCGAGTGGCGGCGCGGGCCGGCACCGCAACCGCCGGTCCCCGCAGAACGCACCGCCCCCGAGCACCGCGTGGGAGGTCTCTCCCCGCATCGGCGCCTCGACGACCCCGACGACCGTCTCGCCGTCCCGCTCGGCCGCGATGGACACCGCCCACGTCGGCAGCCCGTACAGGTAGTTCACCGTGCCGTCGAGCGGGTCGATCACCCAGCGGACACCGCTGCTGCCCTCCGTCGAAGCGCCCTCCTCACCGAGGAAGCCGTCGTCCGGCCGGCGTTCGGCGAGGAAACCGGTGATCAGCTTCTCGGCGGCGATGTCCATCTCTGTGACGACGTCGATCGGACTGGACTTGGTCGCGGCGACCGCCAGGTCGTCCGGCCTGCCGTCGCGCAGCAGCGCTCCGGCCCTGCGACCGGCCTCCAGGGCCAGCGACAGCAGTTCACCGAGCAGGGGATCGGTCACGTAGGGCTCCCTCGTAGGACTCACGCGTACGGACTGTCGGCGCCGGCCGCCGCCGGCCGCTCCGACCGTGCGGGACAGCACCCGATCGGGCACAGGTCGTGCGACGGTCCGAGCGCGCCCAGCGCGCACCGCTCCACCACTCTCCCCCGCTCGGTCGCCGCACGCTCCACGACCAGGTCACGGACGGCGGCCGCGAAGCGCGGATCCGCGCCCACCGTCGCCGCGCGCCGCACCGGCAGCCCCAGCTCGGCGGCCTTGGCGGTGGCCTCGGTGTCCAGGTCGTACAGGACCTCCATGTGGTCCGAGACGAACCCGATCGGCACCATCACCACCGCCGGCGCCCCCGCTCCGTGCAGTTCCTCGAGGTGGTCGCAGATGTCCGGCTCGAGCCAGGGGATGTGCGGGGCGCCGCTGCGCGACTGGTAGACGAGCTGCCAGGGGTACTCGGTCCCCGTCTCCTCGCGCACGGCGTCGACGATCACCCGCGCCACGTCGAGGTGCTGCTTCACGTACGCCCCGCCCCCGCCGTGTTCCCAGAGCGGCCCCGACGCGTCCGCCGCGGCCTCCGGGACGGAGTGCGTCGTGAAGGCGAGATGAGCCCCGGCGCGTACGTCCTCGGGGAGATCGCCGAGCGAGGCGAGCACCCCCTCGACCATGGGGCCGATGAACCCCGGGTGGTTGAAGTAGTGCCGCAGCTTGTCGACGCGCGGCAGCGGCAGCCCCTCGGCCTCCAGGGCCGAGAGCGCGTCCGCGAGATTCTCCCGGTACTGCCGGCAGCCCGAGTACGAGGCGTACGCACTGGTCGCGAGGATCGCGATGCGCCTGCGCCCGTCCAGCACCATCTCCCGCAGTGTGTCGGTCAGATACGGCGCCCAGTTGCGGTTGCCCCAGTAGACCGGCAGGTCGAGGCCCGCGTCCGTGAAGTCCTTGCGGAGGGCGTCGAGCAGCGCCCGGTTCTGGTCGTTGATCGGGCTGACCCCGCCGAACAGGAAGTAGTGCTGACCCACCTCCTTGAGGCGTTCCTTCGGGATGCCGCGGCCGCGCGTCACGTTCTCCAGGAACGGGACCACGTCGTCCGGGCCCTCGGGGCCACCGAAGGAGAGCAGCAGCAGGGCGTCGTAGGGGGCGGGATCGAGCTGTTCGGACATGGTCCCGATCCTGCCACCCCCTTCTGACAGCGGGGAAACCGCGCTGGAGTAAGGGTTACCTAACCCGTAAGCTGTACCGGCCATCCACATTCCTTACGGAGCGCCGCCTTGCCCAGTCCCTACCGCGCGATATTCGCCGCCCCCGGCACCCTGGCGTTTTCCGCCGCCGGCTTCTTCGGCCGGATGCCCCTGTCCATGATGGGCGTCGGCATCGTGACCATGGTTTCCCAGCTGACGGGGCGCTACGGTCTGGCGGGCTCGCTCTCCGCGACGCTCGCGCTGTCGGCGGCCGTGCTGGGCCCGCAGGTCTCGCGGCTGGTCGACCGGCACGGTCAGCGCCGGGTGCTGCGCCCCGCCATGCTGATCTCGGTGGCGGCGGTGGCGGGCCTTCTCGTCTGCGCCCAGCAGGACGCGCCCAGTTGGACGCTCTTCGCCTTCACCGCCTGCGCCGGCTGCATCCCGGCCGTCGGTGCGATGACCAGGGCCCGCTGGGCGGAGATCTACCACGGCTCGCCGCGCGAGCTGCACACGGCGTACGCGTTCGAGTCGATCGCCGACGAGGTGTGCTTCATCTTCGGGCCGATCATCTCCATCGGTCTCTCCACGATCTGGTTCCCGGAGGCGGGTCCGCTGCTCGCCACCGCCTTCCTCGTCATCGGTGTCCTCTGGCTGACGGCGCAGCGCGCAACCGAGCCGGTGCCGCACCCGCGCGGGGAGCATTCCGGCGGATCCGCGCTGCGCTCCCCCGGTCTGCAGGTGCTGGTGGCCACGTTCGTCGCGACGGGCGCGATCTTCGGCTCGGTGGACGTGGTGACGGTGGCCTTCGCCGAGGAGCGGGGCAACAAGGCCGCGGCGAGCCTGGTTCTCGCGGTGTACGCGCTGGGCTCCTGCCTGGCCGGAGCGGTCTTCGGACTGCTCCACCTCAAGGGCGAACCGTCCCGCAGGTGGGTGCTGGGTGTCTGCGCGATGGCGGTGAGTATGATCCCCCTCCAACTGGCCGGGAACCTGACGATCCTGGCCGTGGCGCTCTTTGTCGCGGGCCTGGCCATCGCACCGACGATGGTGACCACCATGGCCCTCGTCGAAGCGCACGTACCGCGCACCAAACTGACCGAGGGCATGACCTGGACGGGTACCGGGCTCGCGGTCGGTGTGGCGCTCGGCTTGTCGGCCTCAGGATGGATGGTGGACGAGTACGGGGCCGGTGCGGCGTACGCGGTGCCCGCCGTGGCGGGAGCGCTCGCGGTCATGGTCGCGTTCCTGGGGTACCGCCGGCTGCGCAGGCCGGTGCCGACGCGGGAGGGGCAGGATGACGAGCACATCCAGGACCAGTACGGGGAACGCGTGGCGTAACTGGGCGGGTACGGTGACCGCCCGCCCGGTGCGGGAGGTCACGCCCGCCACGGCCGACGAGTTGGCCGCCGCTGTGCGCCGGGCGGCCGAGGACGGCTTGCGGGTGAAGACGGTCGGCACGGGCCACTCGTTCACCGCGATCGCCGCGACCGACGGCGTACTGATCCGGCCGGATCTGCTCACCGGTATCCGGGAGATCGACCGTACGGCGATGACGGTGACCGTGGAGGCGGGCACGCCCCTGAAGCGGCTGAACGCCGCCCTCGCACGTGAGGATCTGTCCCTCACGAACATGGGCGACATCATGGAGCAGACGGTCGCGGGTGCGACCAGTACCGGGACGCACGGCACCGGCCGCGATTCGGCCTCGATCGCCGCGCAGATCAGGGGCCTTGAGCTGATCACGGCGGACGGTTCGGTGCTGCACTGCTCCGAGAAGGAGAATCCGGAGATCTTCGCGGCGGCCCGGATCGGCCTCGGTGCACTGGGCGTGGTCAGCGCGATCACTTTCGCCGTGGAGCCGCTGTTCCTGCTGACGGCCCGCGAGGAGCCGATGCCCTTCGACCGGGTCACGGCCGAGTTCGACGAGCTGCACGCGGAGAACGAGCACTTCGAGTTCTACTGGTTCCCTCACACGGGCAACTGCAACACCAAGCGCAACAACCGCAGCGCCGGTCCGGTCGCCCCGCCCGGAGCGGTCAGCGGCTGGATCGAGGACGAGCTGCTCTCCAACGGCCTCTTCCAGGTGGTCAATTCACTGGGCCGGGCGGTGCCGGCCACGATTCCGGCGATCGCGAAGCTCTCCAGCCGCGCCCTGTCTGCCCGTACGTACACGGACATTCCCTACAAGGTCTTCACAAGTCCCCGCCGAGTGCGGTTCGTCGAGATGGAATACGCGCTTCCGCGGGAGGCCGCGGTCGAGGCGCTGCGCGAGGTGAAGGCGATGATCGAACGCTCGCCGCTGCGGATCAGCTTCCCGGTGGAGGTACGGACCGCCCCGGCCGACGACATCACGCTGTCCACGGCCTCGGGCCGCGAGAGCGCGTACATCGCCGTGCACATGTACAAGGGCAGTCCGTACCGCTCGTACTTCACCGCGGTGGAGCGGATCATGACCGAACACGGCGGCCGCCCCCACTGGGGGAAGATCCACACGCGCGACGCGGAGTACTTCGAGAGCGCCTATCCGCGATTCGGCGAGTTCACGGCGCTGCGGGACCGACTGGACCCTGAGCGGGTGTTCGGCAACGACTACCTGCGGCGGGTGCTGGGCGCCTAGGTGTTCTGTCCGGGTCTACGGGACATCCGGACCGTCCGCTCCGGCGGGCGGGGACATGGACGGGGGCGGCGTAGATGTCGGGGCCGGCGCGGGGTCCTGTCCGCCGGAGGACGGAGTCGGGCCGGGGGCCGGCCCGGACGCGCCCGAGCCGTCGTCCTGGCCGTTGCCGCCCGTCGCCGAACCGCTGCCCGTTCCCGAACCGGTGCTGCCCTCGCCGGTGTCGTTGCCGGTTCCGTCGTGGCGCCCGGGGTTCCCGCCCGGGCTCCGGTCGTCACCGGAGCCGCTGCCCCCCGGCGCGCTCCGCTCGCCGTCCCGGTTCTGCTGCGGGGTGGTGCCCGAAGGGGACTCCTCCGGCGCGGACTTGCCGTCGCCACCGCCGCGTACGGCGGAGCCGACGGTCGTGCCCCTGCCCCCGCCGAGGTCCTGGCCGGAAGCGAGTTCGTATCCGGTGATACCGATCATCGCCACACCGAAGACGACGGCGGCGGCGAGCGCGGACCGCTTCCAGCCGCGGACGCGGGTGCCATGGGTCGTCGCCTCGCCGAACTCCCCGTGCGGGGGATCCTCACGCGCAGAACCGGCAGGCTCCTGGCGGACCTTGGACCGGGGGTGCGTCGCGGCGTCGCGGATCTGTTCGCCGGTTCGCCGGAACAGGTGCTGGAAGACGGAGCCGCCACACGTCGCCACGACACTGACCACACCCGCGCCGATGACCGTTCCGTACACGCCGAGCCGGGAGGCGAGCACCGCCGCCGCGACGGCCGCGAGCGCACTGCCCGCGACCTGCGGAACGCTCAAATCGAGCCGTCGGTCCTTCTGTTGCGCCGCGCTCCGGTCGCGGTCGTCCCGGTCGTGATCCATCTCCAGCCTTCGCTCACCCATCTGTCCCACCGTGCACCAAGAAGGGACATTTGAGCGAATCGAAAGGTTCCATTTCTGGTGATTCTGTGAAGCATGACACCCGTGAATCCGGGGTACGACGACCCAACTCCCGCCCCTCACGACAAGTTCGGCGGCGCGCCGGTCCACCCCGATGGCCCGAATGGAGTACTGTGGCGAGCCCTGGGTTCGGTCTCCCTCATGGGCGTCCGGGCTTACGGGAGGGGGCCGAAAGCGGCACTCGAACCGGCGACGCCGTGGCATCGCACGGTCACCCGCTGCGCTGCGTGACGGAGTACGTCACACTGCGTTGCAAACAGGTAACCGTGCCATAACGGCGATCCAGGGCCCGTGCCCGACACGCCGGGCAACTCGGCAAGGTTGTGGCAGGCTGCACCCGGGCAGGCCACACTCGACTAGCGGAAGCAGCGACGCACGTGACGTCGGCAGGCACCACCCGGGAGGTCCCCATGCCCGAACTGCGTGTCGTGGCCGTCTCCAACGACGGCACACGACTGGTGCTGAAGGCTGCGGACAGTACGGAGTACACGCTTCCGATTGATGAGCGCCTGCGCGCCGCCGTGCGCAACGACCGCGCTCGCCTCGGCCAGATCGAGATCGAGGTGGAGAGCCACCTCCGCCCGCGCGACATCCAGGCACGTATACGGGCCGGTGCCTCCGCCGAGGAGGTCGCTCAGCTCGCTGGAATCCCGGTCGACCGGGTGCGGCGCTTCGAGGGCCCGGTGCTCGCAGAGCGCGCGTTCATGGCGGAGCGGGCCCGCAAGACGCCCGTACGCCGCCCCGGGGAGAACACCGGCCCCCAGCTCGGCGAGGCGGTGCAGGAGCGGCTGCTGCTGCGCGGTGCCGAGAAGGACACCGTGCAGTGGGACTCCTGGCGCCGTGACGACGGCACCTGGGAGGTGCTGCTGGTCTACCGGGTGGCGGGTGAGCCGCACTCGGCGAGCTGGACGTACGACCCGCCGCGGCGGCTCGTCCAGGCCGTCGACGACGAGGCACGATCGCTGATCGGTGAGACCGACGACACGATCACGCAGGAGCCGAGCTTCCCGTTCGTGCCGCGCATCGCCCGGCTGCCGCGGGACCGGCCGCTGGACCGCGCCCTCGACCGTGCCCTGGAGCGGCCCACGCCGGTCCCGGCGCCCGAGCCCGACGAGAGCGAGCGCGACTCCCTGACCAGCCTCCTGGAGGCGGTTCCGAGCTTCCGCGGCGACATGGTGGTCCCGGACCGCCCCGCCCCGGTCGACCCGCCCGCGACCGATCCCGCCGCCCAGGAGCCCGACTCCGAGGAGCCGCCGGCTCCTGCGGCCTCGGCGGGCGCCGGCTCCGCGTACGCGGACGTGCTCATGCCCCGCTCCGTCAGCGGCCACCGCGACCGCCTCACCGGCACCACGGACCGCCAGGCCGAGGCGGACGGCGTCCGCCCGGGCCGCCGGGCTGCGGTGCCGAGCTGGGACGAGATCGTGTTCGGCACGCGGAGGAAGAAGCAGGAGTAGGCGCGCTGCGCCGTGCCGAAGGACTCGTACGGATTCCCGTACGAGCCCTTCCGCGCTGCGCCGCCCAGCCCGCCCCTGCCCGGGTGTGCCGATGTGCGGCTCCGCCGTGTGGGAGGCTCTGCCCCCGAACCCCCGCGCCTCGGTCTCCTGCTGCGCCCTGCGGCATGGGGGATCCCCGGCAGGGCTCGTTCCGAGACCGTCCGGCGCGCGAGGACACGGCCGAAGGCCGTACGGGGGTCCGGGATCTCGGGGGGGGGTTGCCTCCGGATACGGGGCGCTACAGCGGGTCCGGGCCCGTGGCCACCGGGCGGGAGGGGTCTGAGGACCACTCCGACCAGGAGCCCGCGTACAGCGCCGCCGGGACGCCCGCGATCGCCAGCGCCAGCACCTCGTGGGCGCCGGAGACGCCCGAACCGCAGTAGACGCCGACCTCCGGGGCGTCCGTGGCGCCGAGGCGCTTGAAGCGGGCCGCCAGCTCCTCCGCGGGCAGGAAGGTGGTCGCGCCGGCCGTGACGTTCTCGGTGGTCGGCGCGGAGACCGCGCCGGGGATGTGGCCGCCGACCCGGTCGATCGGCTCGACGTCGCCCCGGTAGCGCTCGGCGGCCCGTGCGTCCAGCAGCACCCCCGAGCGGGCCAGGGCCGCCGCACCGTCCGCGTCGAGCAGCGGCAGGGCACCCGGCGCCGGTGTGAAGTCGCCGGGGGCCGGGACGGTGATCTCCGTGGTCACGGGGCCGTCCCAGGCGTCCAGGCCGCCGTCCAGGACCCGCACATCGGCGTGCCCGGTCCAGCGGAGCAGCCACCACGCCCGCGCCGCGGCCCACCCCTGCCCGCCGTCGTACACGACGACCGGCGCGCCGTCCGACACGCCCGCGCGGCGCATCACCGCACCGAACGCCGCCACGTCCGGCAGCGGATGCCGGCCGCCCGCCCCGGGCGGGCCCGCCAGCTCGGAGTCGAGATCGACGTACACGGCGCCGGGGATGTGCCCGGCCGCGTACGCGGCCCGACCGTCGAAGGGAGGAGCGCCGGCCGCCTTGGCCAGGCTCAGCTGCCAGCGGACGTCGAGCAGCACGGGAGGACGCGGTCCGGCCGACTCGCTCGCGAGTTCGGTAGCGGTGATGATGGGGTTCATAAGAGCCATCCTCGCGCAGGGCACGGCGGACCCGTGACAGCAGCGGAACGGATGGGGCATGCCAAAACGGGCATCCTCCCCGTGGGATCCCGGACAATGCGGCGCGGCCGGGGCGCGCCGCACGCCCGGTGGTGCGAGCATCTGCACGGGATGTGCGGCCGTCCCGATCGACGGCCCCCATCCGGTCCCCCCGCACGGCCACGACGATGGTCCGAGGAGAGAGTGACAATGACGACCGAGGCGACTCGGCGCAGACCCGGCACACCCTGCTGGGTGAGCCTGATGGTGCACGGACTGTCCGCGACGCAGGAGTTCTACCGGGCTCTGTTCGGCTGGGACTTCGTCCCGGGCCCACAACAGCTCGGCCCGTACGTCCGCGCACTGATCGGTGGCAAGGAGGTCGCGGGCATCGGCCAGCTCCCGCCGGACCGCCATCTGCCGATCGCCTGGACGACCTACATGGCCTCGGACGACGTCGACGAGACCGCCGAGCTGATCAGGGCCTGCGGCGGCACGGTCGGTGTCGGGCCGCTGGACGTGGCGGACGCGGGCCGGCTCGCCATCGCCTCGGATCCGGAGGGCGCGATCTTCGGCGTCTGGCAGGCCGCGGCGCACACCGGCACCGCTCTGTTCGGCACCCACGGCACACCGGTCTGGAACGAGCTGGTGACCCGGGAGACGTCATCGGTCAGCAAGTTCTACCAGTCGGTCTTCGGATACGACGTCGAGGCGGTCGTCTCCGCCGACTTCGACTACGTGACCCTGCACCTGGACGCCCGCCCGGTGGCGTCTCTCCACGGTGTGGGGCACGGCCTGCCCCGCGACAAGGGCTCGCACTGGATGACGTACTTCGAGGTCGAGGACACCGACGAGGCGGCGGCTCGGGTGGCGGACCTCGGTGGCCATGTCCTGCAGGCACCACGCGAGGGCACGAGCGGCCGGCAGGCGATGGTCGCGGACCCGGAGGGCGCGACCTTCACGATCGTACGGACCGCGAGCGACGAGTGATCACGATCGTACGGACCGCGACGGGCGAGTGACCACGATCGTACGGACCGCGACGGGCGAGTGACCACGATCGCCCGCCCGGTCGGCCGGGCCGCCCTCCACCCGGGCCCGTACGGTCAGCCGGAGGTGACCGGCAGGACGTCCGGGGACAGCGCGCCCGCGTGGGCCGTCGCGCTGGTCGTACGGCGGCGGTGGTGGCGTCGGCACAGCACTTCGTAGCCGATCTCCTCCGCGGGCTGGTTGACGTCCCCCACCACGACCTGGGCGCCCTCGACGACCATCTCCCCGCCGACGGTGCGCGCGTTGTGCGTGGCGCGCGCACCGCACCAGCACAGCGCCTCGACCTGCAGGGCCTCGATCCGGTCGGCCAGCTCGAAGAGTCGCTGGGATCCCGGGAAGAGCTTGGTCCGGAAGTCGGTGGTGATCCCGAAGGCGAAGACGTCCAGTTCGAGGTCGTCCACGATCCGGGCGAGCTGGTCGATCTGCTCGGGCGCCAGGAACTGGGCCTCGTCCACGATCAGGTAGTCCGCCCTGCCGCCCTTGGTCATGTGGTCGACGAGATACGCGTACAGATCCATGCCCTCGACGATCTCGACCGCCTCGGTGACCAGACCCAGCCGCGACGAGAGCTTCCCCTCGCCGGCCCGGTCGTCACGGGTGAAGATCACACCTTGCAGGCCACGAGCCGAACGGTTGTGCTCGATCTGCAGCGCCAAGGTGCTCTTTCCGCAGTCCATCGTTCCGGAGAAGAACACCAGCTCGGACATAGGGATGTGACGGCCTTTCAGTTGTGCGCGACGGGGGCGGGGCTTACGAGCGTACTTCGAGGAGCGGGACGAGCTGCTCGACGGGGGTCATGGAACCGTGCATTCCGACCATCGCGGACTCGTTCGGCTCGTTCACCGAGGCGGTGATCACGACATCGTCGCTCGCCGCGGCGACGACATCGCCGATGCGCCGGTGGACCCGGTCGTCGACCTGGGGCCCGAACCAGCCGGCCGCGATCGCCTCGTCCCGGCTCGCCACCCAGAACCGGTCGCCGAGCACCTCGCGCCAGACGGCGAGCACATCGGCCTCGGCGCCCGGGACGGCGTAGACATGGCGGGCCCGGCCCTCGCCGCCCAGCAGTGCGACACCGGCGCGCAGCTCCCAGTCCTCGTCGAAGTCGATCCGCGAGTCCTCGTCGAAGGGGATGTCGATCATGCCGTGGTCGGCGGTGACGTAGAGGGCGGTACGCGGCGGAAGCTGTTCGGCGAGGCGCTGCACCAGGCGGTCGACGTACATCAACTGGCCGCGCCACGCGTCGGAGTCGACGCCGAAGCGGTGGCCCTTGCCGTCGAGCTCGCTGTAGTACGTGTAGACGAGGGAACGGTCGCCGGCGGCGAGCTGCTCCGCCGCGAAGTCCATCCGTTCCTCGCCGGTGAGCCTGCCGTGGAACGTCCCGCCGCTCAGCGCGATCTTGGTGAGGGGGGTGTCCTGGAAGGCCGGGGACGACACCTGCGCAGTGTGCACACCGGCCTCGTCGGCCAGCTGGAAGACCGTCGGGTACGGCTGCCAGACGCGCGGCGAGGTCCATGGCCTCCAGCGCAGCTGGTTCATCAGCTCGCCGGTCTCCGGGTTGCGGGCGGTATAGCCGGGCAGGCCGTGCGCGCCGGGCGGCAGGCCGGTGCCGAAGGAGGCGAGGGAGGTCGCGGTGGTGGCGGGGAATCCGGCGGTGAGGGGCCGTCCGGTGCCGCCGCACGAGGAGGCGAGGAGCGAGGTGAGGTAGGGCGCGTCGTCGGGGTGTGCCCTGAGCTGCTCCCAGCCCAGGCCGTCGATCAGGAAGACGCAGTTGCGGTCCGCGGGAGTGATCTCCGGGATGGCGGAGTGCAGGCCGGGGACGCCCTGGCCGGCGGCGATCGTCGGCAGCAGATCGGCGAGCGAGGCGGAGCCGTACGCGGGCACGGGCGCCGAGTCGAGGGCGAGCGGGGCGGGGTCCTCGGGCCAGTAGGTCTGGGTCATCAGCGGGTGGTGCCCGTGGCGGCCGTGGCCTCGGAGAGTGCCTGCGCGAAGGCGAGCGTCTGCCGGACCGTCTCCGGGCCGTCGCCGGCCTCGCTGACACGCAGGCTGAGGTCGTCGGCGGTGGAGTTTCCGGTGTAGCCGTGGTCGGCGTCGCAGTTGGGGTCGCCGCAGGCGGCGGGCTCCAGATCGATACGGGAGACCGCGCCCCAGCCGATGGTGAGGACGACCTCGCGGGGCAGGGTGCCCGGGGTGTACGACTCGGGGTTGGCGACGACACGGCTGACGACGACCGACGAGATCCGGCCGAGCTTGACCGACTCGGTGGAGGTCGTCGCGTACGGAGTCGGGGAGCTGCCGTCGGCGGCCTGCTCGTCGGTGTGGCTGACGATGAAGCGGGTGCTGGTCAGGACGAGGACGGTGACATGGCGGCGGACCTCGTTGGCGTCGAACGTGGTCTCCTGATGGACCAGGTACGACGCGATCTGCTCGCCGCCGACAGCGGCCTCCACCGCTTCGGCCACGAGAGCCGGGTAGTAGCCGCTGCGCTCGATCGCCGCGCGCAGCCCCTGGGTCGTCGTACCGGTCTTCGCCATGGGCTCCATCCTACGGCCCTGTCCGGCCGGTCCGGGCCGCTCAGCCGGTCAGTAGCTGGGTAGCCTCCGCGGGCCGAGGTCGGTGCGGGGCGGTGGCGGGGCGAGTCGTACGGAGGCGCTGAGCACCGAGAGGCCGTGCTCGGCGACCACGACCGGTTCGAGACTGACGGCGACCACTTCCGGATGGTCGTCGACCAGCCGGGAGACACGGAGGAGCAGTTCCTCGAGGGCATCGGTGTCGACGGGCGCGGAGCCGCGCCAGCCGAAGAGGAGCGGGGCGGTCCTGACGGACCGGATGAGCTCGGCGGCGTCGCGGTCGGCGGCGGGGACGAGGCGGTGGGCGGTGTCGCCGAGCAGTTCCGTGGCGGGGCCGGCGAGTCCGAAGGACAGCACGGCGCCGACGGCCGGGTCGATGGCGGCGCGGACCACGGTGTCCACACCGCGGGGGACCATCGCCTGCACAACGGGCTGGAGCTCCTCGGACTTTCCGAAGGTCTCGGTCAACTCGGCGTACGCCTGGCGCACTTGGTGCTCATCGGCGAGGTCGAGGCGTACGCCGCCGAGGTCGGCCCGGTGGCGCAGGTGCGGGGCGGTGGTCTTGAGGGCGACGGGGTAGCCGAGCCGGGCTGCGGCGTGGGCGGCCGCGTCGGGGGTGGGCGCGGGCCGTACCGGCTGTACGGAGATCCCGTACCGCCCGAGCAGTTCCCTCGTGTCGTCGTCCGCCAGGGTGACGCCCTGGTCCCCCGGGACCCCGTCGAGCAGCCGCTCGATGAGCGTGGCGGCCCCGCTCTCGTCGATGTCCTCGTACTGCGGCACCTTCCCCGGCTCGGCGGCATCTCGCCGCCACTGTGCGTACCGCACAGCCTCTGCCAGCGCTCGCACGGCACGCTCGGCTGCCGGATATGCCGGAATCCGACGGTCGGCGGCCGGTCCCCCCTCCGGGTGGGTCTCCCCGGGCGCCGTGGCGCCGGCCGGGGACGGGTCCGGCCGCACCGGTGCCGCCGGACCGGGGAGGGGCCCTGGGCCCGCCGGGGGCCGGGCGCTCGGCTGCGGTGCGGGCAAGGGCCCTCGTGCCCGGGCGGCGTGGGTGTCGGCATCGGCTCCCGGGCCGGGGGACGGGCGCGGCGGAGCCGAACTCGTCGCCGCGGAGAGCGCCTCGGCCAGTCCGCCGAGTTCGACGTGGACGACGACGACCGGCTTCGCCGGGGCCGTCGCGGCGGCGGTGCGCAGCGCCGCGGCCAGGACCTCGCCGTCGCCGGATTCCGTGACGCCGTTGTCCCCGACCCAGGGGATCGCGTTGACGACCACCGCGTCGCACGCCTCGTCGCGAAGCGCTGCCACCAGCGCGTCGCAGAAGTCCTGCGGCGTCGCCTCCGTCGTCAGGTCGCGCGGTGGCAGTGGCCGCAGCCCCTCCGTGAGGCAGGCGTCGTACGTCAGCAGGCCGAGCGACTCGGAGTTGCCGAGGATCGCCACCCGCGGGCCGGCGGGCAGCGGCTGCCCGGCCAGCAGCAGCCCCGCGTCGACGAGTTCGGTGACCGTGTCCACCCGGATGACGCCCGCCTGCCGCAGCAGCTCCGCCACCGTCTCATGGGGAATCCGCGTCACCGGCACCGCGTGCCCGGGCGGCGCGCTGCCGCTGTGCCGCGCGCCCTTGACCACCACGACCGGCTTGACCGCCGCCGTACGCCTGGCGAGCCGGGTGAACTTCCGCGGGTTGCCGATCGATTCGAGGTAGAGCAGGACGACGTCGGTGTCCCGGTCCTCGTACCAGTACTGCAGGAAGTCGTTCCCGGAGACGTCGGCACGGTTGCCGGACGAGATGAACGAGGACAGCCCGGCACCGTGCCGGTGCAGCCCGCTGAGGAGCGCTATGCCGATCGCGCCGGACTGGGTGAACAGCCCGATCCGCCCGCGCGCCGGGCTCTCCGGCGCGAGCGACGCGTTCAGCCCGACCGCGTCCGCCGTGTTGATGATCCCGAACGCGTTGGGCCCGATGATCCGCATTCCGTAGGAGCGGGCCTGCCGCACCAGTTCCCGCTGCCGCTCCAGCCCCTGCGCACCGCTCTCCGCGTACCCGGCGGCCAGTACGACCAGGCCCTGCACCCCGTGCTCGCCGCAGTCCGCGACGACCTCCGGCACCCGTTCGGCCGGTACGGCGACGACCGCGAGGTCGACGGGCTCGCCGGTCGCCGCGACGATCTCCGCGACCGAACGGAAGGCGGGCGCGCCGTCCAGCTCGTTCACGTCCGGGACGAGGGCGCGGTTCACGGCGTACGTACGCCCGGTGTACCCGGCACCGAGCAGATTGCGCAGCACCGTACGGCCCACTCCGCCGGGCGCGCGGCCCGCCCCGATCACGGCCACCGACCGGGGCGCGAGCAGCCGCTGCACCGACCGCGCCTCGGCCCGCTGCTCCCGTGCGCGCTGCACCGCGAGCGACTTGGCCGTCGGTTCGAGGTCGAGTGTGAGATGGACGGACCCGCCCTCGAAGCTGTGCTTCTGTGTGTACCCGGCGTCCGTGAAGACCTTGATCATCTTGTTGTTCGCGGGCAGCACCTCCGCCGCGAACCGCCGGATGCCCCGCTCCCGCGCGACCGCCGCGATGTGCTCCAGCAGGGTGGACGCGACACCCCTGCCCTGGTGGGCGTCCTGCACCAGAAAGGCGACCTCGGCCTCGTCGGCGGGCGCCGACGCCGGCATGCCGTCGGCGTTGATGCGGTCGTAACGAACGGTCGCGATGAACTCGCCGCCCACCGTCGCGGCGAGCCCCACCCGGTCCACGTAGTCGTGGTGAGTGAACCGGCGCACGTCCTTCGCCGAGAGCCGCGGGTACGGCGCGAAGAAGCGGTAGTACTTCGACTCGTCCGAGACCTGCTCGTAGAAGCTGACGAGCCGCTCGGCATCCTCGGTGGTGATGGGCCTGATGCGCGCGGTGCCACCGTCACGCAGCACCACGTCGGCTTCCCAGTGGTCGGGGTACGCGTGATCCGACGGGGTCTGCATGGGGCAAGAGTACGACCAGGACACGGGTCGCGAACCCCGATGTGCCGGGGCAGGCTGGGGGCACCCCCGGAGGGCCGGCCGGCTGGCGCACCCGGGCCGAAGGCCGGTCCGAGAGCACTCCGCAACCCATGAGAGACTGGTCTAGACAACCGCTGAGACTTCGAAGGGCAACACCATGGCTGAGCGCCGCGTCAATGTCGGCTGGGCCGAGGGCCTGCACGCCCGCCCCGCCTCCATCTTCGTTCGTGCCGCCACGGCCTCCGGCGTCCCGGTGACGATCGCCAAGGCCGACGGTGCACCGGTCAACGCCGCCTCGATGCTCGCCGTGCTCGGCCTGGGCGCGCAGGGCGGCGAGGAGATCGTGCTCGCCTCGGACGCGGACGGCGCGGACGCCGCCCTGGACCGTCTGGCGAAGCTGGTCGCCGAGGGGCTCGAGGAGCTCCCGGAGACCGTCTGAGCCCCCCTCGAATTCGCGGCGGAGCCGCGGCCCTGAATTATCG
>NZ_JBSGZO010000177.1:0-16160 GCF_053611045.1 Streptomyces sp. NPDC054841
CTGCGGCCCCTCCGGCGAGGGGCGGGATGGTCATGCCCCCAGCGTGGACGCGTCGGGTGCGTTGTGCCCGGGGTCCGCCGCGATCTCAACCCGAAAGGAGGACTGTTCCGCGAACCGCCAGCGCCCGGCGCAGGTCGTCGAGTTGGTCGACGAGCTTGCGGCGCAGGGCCGGGATCATCTCGGTGTCGCGGAGGCAGTCCTCGCCGAGGCGGAGGGCTTCGGTGTCCACGGCGTGGACGGGGAAGGCGTAGCGCCCGGCGGCTTCGGCGATGGCGGGTCCGCGGCGGGCGGCGACGGCGATGGCCGAGGGGTAGAAGCGGGGCACGTACTCCCGTACGAGATCGGCCTGTTCGGGCTGCCAGAAGCCCTGGGCGGTGGCGGTGAACAGGTAGTTGGAGAGGTCGTCGGAGTCGAACATCCGGGACCAGGCAGCTGCCTTGGCCTCCGGGGTGGGGAGGGCGGCACGGCAGCGGGCGGCGCCTTCCTGGCCGGTGGCGCTGGGGTCGCGGTCGAGTTCGGCGGCGATCTCGGTCTCGTCGGTGGCGCCGAGAACGGCGAGCCGGGCGAGGATGCGCCAGCGCAGTTCCGGGTCGAGCTCGGGGCCGCCGGGGACGCTGCCGCTGCCGAGCCAGTCGTGGAGTCCGTTCGGCTGGGCGGCGGAGTCGATGAAGTGGCGGACGGCGGTGAGCCGCAGGCCCGGGTTGTGGCCGTCCTCGGTGCGGCGGATCAGGTCGCGGGTGAGGTCGGTGAGCAGGGCGAGCGCGGCCGGGCGGGCCTCGGGGGCGAGGTAGCGGTCGGCGATGTGCGTGGTGGCGAAGCCGAGGACGCCCTGGACGATGGCGAGGTCGGCCTCGTGCGGGAGGTGGGCGCGGGCGGCGTCCAGGTAGGCGGTGGGGGCGAGTTCGCCGTCGCGGACCATGTCGCGTGCGGCGTTCCAGACGACGGCGCGGGTGAGCGCGTCGGGGAGGCCCGAGAGGGAGCGTACGGCGCTGTCCCAGGAGGCGGGGTCGAGGCGGACCTTGGCGTACGTCAGGTCGCTGTCGTTGAGGACGACGAGGGCGGGGCGGCGGCCGGCCGCGGTGGTGGGGGCGGTCTGCGGGATGTCGGCCTCGAAGCGGTCGCGCAGGACGAGGCGGCCGGGCTCGACCGGGTCCTCGTCGTAGGCGCCGACGGCGATACGGTGCGGGCGGCTGCCGTCCTGGGCGATGTCCAGGTGCCAGGTGCCGTCGTGCTCGGCGACGGCCGGGGTGAGGGTGTCGACGCCGGTGGTGCGCAGCCACTGGTCGGCCCAGACGTGGACGTCCCGGTCGGTGGCCTCGGCCAGGGAGTCGATGAAGTCGGCGAGGGTGGCGTTGCCGAAGCGGTGCCGGGCGAAGTGGATGTTGATTCCGGCGAGGAAGTCCTTCTCGCCGAGCCAGGCGACGAGCTGGCGGAGCGCGGAGGCGCCCTTGGCGTAGGAGATGCCGTCGAAGTTGAGCAGTGCGGAGGCGGTGTCGGGCACGGCGTCCGGGTCGGGGGCGACGGGGTGGGTGGAGGGGCGCTGGTCGGCGTCGTAGCCCCAGGCCTTCCGCACGATGCCGAAGTCGGTCCAGGTGTCGGTGAAGCGGGTGGCTTCGGTGAGGGTCTGGTAGCCCATGTACTCGGCGAAGGACTCGTTGAGCCAGATGTCGTCCCACCAGCGGAGCGTGACGAGGTCGCCGAACCACATGTGGGCCATCTCGTGGGCGATGACCATGGCGCGGGTCTGGCGTTCGGTGTCGGTGACCGCGGAGCGGTAGACGAATTCGTCGCGGAAGGTGACCAGGCCCGGGTTCTCCATGGCGCCCGCGTTGAACTCGGGGACGAAGGCCTGGTCGTAGGAGTCGAAGGGGTACGGCTCGTCGAACTTCTCGTGGTAGCGGTCGTAGCAGTCGCGGGTGATGGAGAGGATCTCCTCGGCGTCGGCGTCCAGGTACGGCGCGAGCGACCGGCGGCAGTGGATGCCGAAGGGCAGCCCAGCGTGCTGGGTGCGTACGGAGTGCCAGGGGCCGGCGGCGACGGCGACGAGGTAGGTGGAGATCAGCGGTGTGGGCGCCGCGGTCCAGCGGCCGTCCCCCTGGTGCGTCGTGACGCCGTTGGCGAGGACCGTCCAGCCTTCGGGGGCGGTGACGGTGAGCTCGAAGACCGCTTTGAGGTCGGGCTGGTCGAAGGCGGCGAAGACGCGCTGAACGTCCTCCATGAAGAGCTGGGTGTACGTGTACGTCTCGCCGTCGGCGGGGTCGGTGAAGCGGTGCATGCCTTCGCCGGTGCGGGAGTAGCGCATCGCGGCGTCGATGCGCAGTTCGTGCTCGCCCGCGGTGAGGCCGGTGAGCGCGAGCCGGTTGCCGTCGAGCGCCTCCGGGTCGAGGTGGTGGCCGTCGAGGGTGACGGAGCGCAGGGTGGCGGGCTTGAGCTCGACGAAGGTGTCTCCGGCCGCGCGGGCCGTGAACCGGATCACGGTTCGTGAGTCGAAGGTCTCTTCTCCGCCGGTCGTCAGATCGAGGTCGATCGTGTACCGGTGGACATCGAGGAGCTGGGCTCGGGTCTGCGCTTCGTCGCGCGTCAGTACGGACATGAGGGCCATGCTGCCTGATGGGCCCGGGCGCGGTCAGGGGGGTGGCGTTGCGCTGAGAGCGCACGCGCGGGCGACGATTCACGGCAGGCCGTTCCAGCGGCTGCCCGCGAAACGGGACAGCGCGGCGTCGAGCTCCGGCGGCACGTCGGGCTCGAAGCCCAGGTACCAGAGGTCGACCCAGCCGTCTTTGTCCGCGGTGATCTTCGGCGGCCGTTCGGATTCCGGCAGGAGTCGCAGTTCGATGGCGAACTCCGTGGGCACGCCCGGGAAGGCGGTTCTCTTCCGCAAGGACACCTCGGCGACATCCGTCCACCGGACGCGCAGGGGCATCGGGCCGCGCCGTTCGAGGACCTCTTCGGTCATTGGATGTGGACGTCTCCGGTGATCCGGCCGGCCTGGATCACGTACCGGGCCGTACCGGAGAACTCGTTGTGCACCCCTCCTGCCATGTCATGCCAACGTCAGAAGGGGCGGGCCGGTTCCCACCGCCCCGGCACCGTCATCCGCGGGATTCGTCGCCGGTCAGCGGCCCGTCGGCGATCTGTTCATGGTGGCGGATGACCCCGGCGATGATGAAGTTCAGCAGCTTTAGGGCGAGATCTTCGAAGGGCGCGTGCCAGCACCGACGTCTACGAATTGCCTGTTCAAACGCCCTCCCTTAGGGATCTCGTTCACCATTGCCGGGCTCGCACTACGTTGGGGCTACCCTGCGGGTACCCCAGTAGTGCAGGGACTCGTCCCCTAGATCTCGCCCAAACGATCAAGGCATCTATGCAGGTCAGACGCATAGATAGCACCGCCCCTCCCCGAAATAGGGAGGGGCGGCTCAGTGATGGGAATCAGTGGATTTCCCCAGACTCAGCTCGGTTCCCCGGTTGGTTGAGCGATGGACGAGTGGTCGGGGTCTCCGCTCGTGGAGTGCGGGGCTGTGACGACGTCTCAGGCGCCGAGGCCCTCGATGGTCTCCCCTACCAGGCGGTTGCCAGAGCTGGGGAGCCATACGGTCACCGGTGACAACGCGGCGACTGCCGCGCTCAGCCACTGTGGATCACCGAGCCGATCCAGTGCCTTCGCCTCGGAAAGCTTGCGAACCAGGGCCTTCAACAGGAACACATGGCTGCCCAGGTAGTGGCGCCTGTGGTGTGTGTACCGCACGGACCACGGCTCGGACGAGTGGCGAAGCAGCCCCTGCAAGGAGCAGCCGTCACGCCCCATTTCGTAAGGGGTGTTGCCGAACGCGCCGACGAAGCCTCCGGTACGGGTGGCCTCCCACTTCCAGCACGTCGCATGGACCCCAAGGTGCACGAACCGGGACCATTGGACGACGGCCCGGGGCGCGGGCTCCGCACGCCCGTGGTGCTCGACACCCTCGGGCGTGAGCACCACACACAGGCCGTCCTTCCGCTTCGGATCCCCGATCATCCACCGGTCTCCGACCAACTCCAGCGGCCCCAGGTACTGCGCCACGATGTCTCCCCCAAACCCCGCCATCCCTCCGGACTGCAACAGTAACCGGCGCCACAGGGGAACGGTCGTCCAAGGGGCGCGGGCCGCACCGGCCGTGCGCTCCGGCCCCATCTTCCGATGTGGTTCGGCATCGCTCGGTTTGCCGGCCGGACGCCTTCTTGGCGCACTGGCCATGAGGAGCCAGTGTGAGCAGGTCTGTCCTCTCCCTGAGCGAGGGGTGGGGAAATTCAAGGAGCTCCATCATCAGCGTCGGGGCCCCAACAAGGGGGCCAATCCTGTGGTGCCCCGACGCGCTCACGGCCTACGACCGAGCGGAGTTGACCTCGCTGACTTCGTCCGGCGGTAGCCAGCCTCTATGTGATCTATGCGGAACGGTCGCCCGTCCGTCGCCAACCCAGAGAAAGGCCCCGGTCAGCCGACGGAGGACGGCGGGCCGGGGCGGTCTTGAGGCGGTGTCCTACACGGCGGGCGCTCCGGCCCCGGGGCACATCTCCAGGCTGCCTGCTCGCTGGTGCGCGGCGACAGGCTGTCCGAGCTCGGCGCCTACTCCGGCCCCGCAGACGGGGCAGTAGCCCTCACACAGGCCGGGGTCGAACCGGTGGCCGTGCTCGGCGTGGCTGCACATATCAGTCCTCCATGAGGTTGGTGGTGCTGACAGGTGGTGCACTCCGCCACGGCCGGCTGCCGGGGCGGAAGTCCTCAGAGCTTGCGGGCGAAGATCCTGGAGCCGTCGTGGAAGTTCACGGTCACGCCGGTAAGGCCGGGGCGGGCGTCGGGCTGGGTGGACCAGCGGTCGACGGCGGAGATCTCCGGGTCCTCGGCGTGGCTGATGAGCGCGGCGAACCAGGCCTCGGGGTTGTCCGTCGTCTGCGGTGCGGGCCCGGCCGGGGCGGGCGTGCCGGTGACAGGGGTGTCGGTGAATCCCTCGTGCTTGGATCCCTCGGGGAGCTGGCCCGTGAACTGCCACCGCACCTCGCCGCCGGCGGTGGTGATGGCCACGCCGCAGGGGTGCTTCGTGTCGCCGGCCTCGGCAAGCGTCTGTACGCGGGCGGCGCTGGGCTCGTTCTTGACGACGTCGATGACGAAGTCGGTGAAGCGGGTGGGGCGCATAAGTGATCAAATCCCTTCGTGACGGCCGGCCCAGTCTATGAGCCAGCCGCGTCCGACTCACCGGCCTCTGGTGTCCCGCCCGCTGCCCAAGCCGCCGCAATGGCAGCGGGCGGGGGTTCATGGGCAGGCCCACACCTCGGTGTCGAGGACGTGAGCCCCGTCATGGCCGCGGGCGATGCCGCGGAGTACTGAGCCGACGGTCAGGGGCTTGCCGCAGGCGAAGCAGGCCCGGCCCGCGTACTGCTCCAAGGTGAGCGACTGTACGGGCGGCACTGGCCGCTGCCGGCAGGGCAGGGCGGTCGGCAGCCACACGACGTTGGACGCGGTCACTGGGGCTCCGGACCGCGGTTCGGCCACGACTGCCTTGTGACCCAGTTGTAGTGGTCGTCCTGGTGGCCGGGGTCCTCGGTGCAGCGGGTCCACGTGCCGGGCTTCTTGATCCAGCAGTAGCAGGGGATTACCACACGGTCGTCCGTGGTGTACGGCGGCGCCTTCTCGCTCACGACTGACCGCCCTTCGGGCAGCCCTGGCACCGGCGGGGGAACCAGCGGGTGCGCATGTCGAGGCGGCGAAAGCAGTGCTCGCCCTCGATGTCGACTGCCGAGGCGGGCGTGAGGACGACCCCGCAGAACACGCAGTCCATCCCTCGCTGTTGGCGCTGGGTCAGCGTCCCGAT
The DNA here is from genome assembly GCF_053611045.1 of Streptomyces sp. NPDC054841. Taxonomy (NCBI): domain Bacteria; kingdom Bacillati; phylum Actinomycetota; class Actinomycetes; order Kitasatosporales; family Streptomycetaceae; genus Streptomyces; species Streptomyces sp. NPDC054841. Next base: position 5,847 of record NZ_JBSGZO010000177.1, read on the forward strand.
CGGTGGTAATGGGGCGGCCGTGGCTGCGGTCATGGGTTGCTCCCCGTCGGTCAGTTGTGACTATTCAGTGACCGTAAGTGCCGGGGAGTGCGCGGAGAGGGAGCGTTCCTCCCCCCTCGATGAGGGGGAGGACTCCTCCCCGTTACACGGGCACGCCGAGTTCCAGAGCGAGGTGTTGGGCGTCGTCGCGGACCATGCGTGGCCCGGTCTTGACGAGCTCGGGCAGGGCCATGCGGGTGTGGATGTTGTACTGGATCGTCTCGGGCGACTCGGTGAACGCCTTCTTCAGCAGCATGACCGCGGCGACGCCCTCGTCCTGCATGCCGTAGGCGCGGGCGGTTTCGATCAGGTGGTAGGAGCGGCGGGTCGCTGACGGCACCGTGTCCAGGTCGAGCGCGGCTGCGACTTCGAGCGCTTTGCCGGGCTGCATCAGGTCGTTGTGCATAGTGAGGGCGTAGCCGTCGACGATGCCCTGTCCGAAGATCAGCCACGGGTGGGCGTAGTCCCGGCCGAGGCGGTGGGCCGCGTCGTTGGCCTTGTCCCAGTAACGCCAGGCGTCGCCGGCCCTGCCGACCTTCGCGAAGCTGAGGGCGACAGCGAGTTGCAGCAGACCCCAGCGGGCGAGGTCCTCGGGGTCGTCCTGGCGCAGTAGCGCGGCTGCCTGCTCGGCCAGGTCGACACGGGCCTCGGCGGCCTCGTTGGCGTCGCGGTAGACGTGGTTCATGTACCAGGCTGCGGCGGCGATGGCGCGCGGGCTGTCGGCGTCCTGGGCGGCGGTCATGGCCCGGTCGCCGGTGAGCATGACGAGCTCGGGAGCGGGCTGGAACGACAGGAACAGCTGGGCCAGGTGGTAGACCTGCCCCTGAATGACCAGCGCGCGGCGCCGGCCTTCGCCCTCCAGGGTCCGGCTGGAGTGCTGTGCGTCGGCGAGCAGGTCGGGCAGCAGAGTGGCGATGCGGGAGCGATGGTCGCCCTTGCTGTGCCAGAGCTTCCACGCCTGCCGGACGCGGGCCGAGAGGACGTCGGCCGACTCGGGCTCCCGATCGGTAGCCTGGAGCCGGTAGGTGGTCAGCGCCGTTTTGATGATGGGCAGTTCACCGTGGATGGCCTTGGTGTACGAGGCGGCGGCGAGGCGCTCGTCGCCGATGAGGTCCGCGGGATCGACGCCGTAAATGTGGGCAAGGCGAAGCAGCATGGGAAGGCGGGGCATTCCGATGGCACCTGTCTCGATGGCTTTGACCCAGTCGCTGGAGCGGCCAACGAGCCCAGCGACGACGGGCCTGGTGAGGCCGGCGCGGTCACGTGCGACGCGGGCGCGCTGCGCGAAGTTAGCGGTGTTCCCTGCCTGGTTGTCCGTGCGATCGGGCATACTGAGCTCCGTTCGTCCTGACCTCGACACTCAGAACGCTACTCCCCGCGGACTACGAAGTTCGGGACCTTCGCACGCGAGTGGATGAAGGTACAGACGCCTCGCGGGCGGACGACGATGAACCGGTGGGAGCGCCTGGAGTCGCACATCCTGCCGCAGTGGGAGCACACGGCCCTGATCGCGTTCAACTGGTTCGACGTGGAAGCGTGGGCTCGAACGCTCAGCTGCGCCCGCAGCACAACGAAGGACTGCGTGCAGCTCATGTCCCGCATCCTGAACGGCGCGGTCGACGCGCGCCATCTCCGCGTCAGCCCTTTGGCCGGTCGGTGGCTTACCGGCCTGCCTGCCGACCCTGCCCCGAAGAAGTCGGAGGAGGAGCAGTGGGCGCCTCCGGAGGTGGTTCTCCAGCTGGCGCGCCGTCTCGGGCCGGCCTACGGGATGCACGTTCTGACAACCGCGTTCACGGGGCTGCGGTGGGAGGAGCTTGTCGGCCTGCACCGCCGCAATGCGCTTCTGGAGCGGCGGCAGCGGCATGACGGCAAGGTCTTCACCTGCCCGGTCATCCGGATCGACAAGGAGACCGGGGCACTCGCCGAGCAATTCACGCGCAATGAGGAGGGGAAGCGGCGGATCTTTCGCGGGCTGGAGCCCCCGAAGAATGAGCAGTCGGCCCGCGACATTGACATCCCCCCGTTCCTCACCGAACTGCTGGAAAAGCACCTGGCGGACTGGCCGTACGAGTGGGTGTTCTGCACGCCGACGGGCAAGTGGTGGTGGCGCTCGGAGTGGTGGCGCATCATCCGGCCGGCGGCGGACGGTAAGGGCTGTCCCGTAATCCCCGGTGGATCAGCGCGCGGCGTCAGATGCGGTGCATCGCAAGGCGGAGGGTCGTCCTCATACTGGGCGTATTCGGGCGATCCGACAACGCAGCGAGGTGCCGTAGCTGTCGTCGTGCGCCCGCCGGGGATTACGGGACAGCCCTTAGGGAGGCGCGGCCCAAGGCCCGCGGCACTGCGGTGAAGGAGGAGTGGAAGCCGATCATGCCCGGGCTGACGATGCCGGACCTGCGGCACACGCACGACACGTACCAGGCGGAGGATGACGTGAATCCGGTCTTGACGCACGAGCAGTCGGGGCACAAGTACCCTGGGATTAAGGGCACCTATCAGCATCCGACTCCTGCGATGCGGAAGCGCAGACTTGCGGCGTTCCAGTTGCGGTTCGAGCGGGCGATGGGGAATCTCGGGTGGGAGAGCGTCTGGGAGAGTTGATCTCCCAAATCTCTCCCAAACGATCATTGACGGAGTCGCAGGGGATCACTCCCCTGAGGCTCCGTTGCTGGTAACAGGCCCGTCGGCGATCTGTTCGTGGTGGCGGATCACTTCAGCGATGATGAAGTTCAGCAGCTTCTCGGCGAATGCCGGGTCCAGCTTCGCGCTCTCCGCGAGCTGGCGGAGGCGGGCGATCTGGCGGCCCTCGCGCTGCGGGTCGGCCGGGGGGAGCTGGTGCTGGGCCTTGAGGTGGCCGACCTGCTGGGTGCATTTGAAGCGTTCGGCGAGCATGTGGACGACGGCCGCGTCGATGTTGTCGATGCTTTCGCGCAGCCGGGTCAGCTCGGCCCGGACGGACTCGTCGATGTCGCTCGTCTCGCTGGAGGTCATGAGGAGGGAGCTTACGTCGGTCGGGGGGTGATGGTCGGGGGGTGTTCGGGATCCGGAATGCGATTGCTCCAGCCGCCGGGCACGGTCCGTCCCTGCTGCTCACGGAAGCGGATGGGGGCGGTGCCGACGCGGCGGGTGAACAGTCGGGAGAAGTAGGCCGGGTCGTCGTAGCCGACGCGGCGGGCGACGGCCGCCACGGGCAGATCGGTGGCGGCGAGGAGCTCCTTGGCGCGGCCCAGGCGGATGCCGAGGAGATAGTCCTTGGGGCTGCAGCCGGCGTTGCGGCGGACCGCGGTGCGCAGCTCCGCGGGGGTCATGCCGTGGCGGGCCGCGTGCTCGGCGACGGACAGCGGCTGGAATGCGTCGCGGGCGAGAGCCCGCAGGACGGGATCGCCGTCGGGGCCCACATCGGCGCGGGCGCGGCGCAGCGCGACGAGCAGCTCGTGGACGGCGGCGCCGGTCTCGACCTCCAGGAGCGGGTTGCCGCGGCGGGCGGCGCGGGCGATGCGGCCGACGGCGGCGCGGGCGGGGGCCGCGTCGGAGAGGGGGACGACGGGGCGGTCGGGCTCGATGAAGCCGAGTTCGGTGTAGGTGGCGGTCGCCGGGCCCGCGAAGTCGACGAAGCTCTCGTCCCAGCCGGTGGCGGGGTCGGGGCCGTAGTGGTGCGGGACGCCGGGGGTGAGCCAGAGCACGGCGGGCGCGGTGACGGTGGTGCGCCGCCCGTCGGTGCCGCGGTACCAGCCGCCGCCCGCGCTGATCAGGACCGCGACGTGGTGGTCGAGGGTGCGGGGGCCGACGGTCGGCAGCGCGCCGTGCTGCAGCCCGACGCCGAGGCAGACGAGGCCGAGCCGGTGGTGGACCGGGCTGGGCGTGAAGTAGCGCATCCATGTGTGGTACATCGGCCGGCCCTCCCGGCTCGGATCGTGTTCGTGGCCCGATGGTGTTTGCGTCCAAACAGCGCTGATCTTTGTCCATGGACCGCCGCACCGCCAGGGGGAGATCGTTGCTCGCGGTACGTGATCACGGAGGGCGGGGCGGTGGCTGAGTTCACTGTGGGGGATGAGCACTTTCTGGTGGACGGGCGGCCGGTGCGGCTGCTGTCCGGGGCGCTGCACTATTTCCGGGTGCACGAGGCGCAGTGGGGTCACCGGCTGGCGATGCTGCGGGCGATGGGCCTCAACTGCGTGGAGACGTACGTCCCGTGGAATCTGCATGAGCCGCGGAGCGGCCGGTACCACGATGTGGGGGCTCTCGGGCGCTTCCTGGACGCGGCGCACGCGGCGGGGCTGTGGGCGATCGTGCGACCGGGGCCGTACATCTGCGCCGAGTGGGAGAACGGCGGACTGCCGCACTGGCTGACCGGTCCGCTCGGGTCGCGGGCGCGGACGCGTGACGCCCGGTACGTCATGCATGTGGAGCGCTGGTTCGGCACGCTGATGCCGCAGGTCGTGGAGCGGCAGATCGACCGGGGCGGTCCGGTGATCATGGTCCAGGTGGAGAACGAGTACGGCTCCTACGGCTCCGACCAGGTCTATCTGGGCCGGCTGCGGGACCTGCTGCTCGGACTCGGCGTGGAGGTGCCGCTGTTCACCTCCGACGGCCCCGAGGACCACATGCTGACCGGTGGTTCCGTGCCGGGTGTGCTCGCCACGGCGAACTTCGGCTCGGGCGCGAGGGACGGCTTCGAGGTGCTGCGCCGGCATCAGCCGAAGGGGCCGCTGATGTGCATGGAGTTCTGGTGCGGCTGGTTCAGCCACTGGGGCGACAAGGCCGTCGTACGCGACGCGGCCGACGCGGTGGAGGCGCTGCGCGAGATCCTGGAGTGCGGGGCGTCGGTCAACATCTATATGGCGCACGGCGGGACGAACTTCGCGGGGTGGGCCGGCGCGAATCGCTCCGGCGAGCTGCACATGGGCGAGCTGAACCCGGACATCACGTCGTACGACTACGACGCGCCCGTCGACGAGTTCGGGCGCCCGACGGAGAAGTTCTGGGCGTTCCGCGAGCTTTTGGCGCCGTACGCGGAGGGTCCGCTGCCGGAGGTTCCCGAGGCGCCGGCGGTGCTGGCGGCTCCGGCGGAGGCCGTGCTGGGCGAGTGGGCGCCGATGGAGGCGGTGCTGGAGGCACTGGGCGGCCCGGAGACCGAGCACGCGACCCCGCCGCCCTTCGAGGAGCTGGACGTCGACCGGGGCCTGGTGCGGTACCGGCTCGATGTGCCCGGGCCGCGGCGGGCCCGTCCCCTGACCGTGGACGGACTCCGGGACATCGCGGTGGTGTACGTGGACGGGGTACGGGCGGGCGTGGTGACGGAGGCCGACGCGACGCTGCCGGAGGCGGTGGAGGGTCCCGCGGAGGTGGAGCTGTGGGTGGAGTCGCTGGGTCGGGTCAACTACGGCCCGCGGCTGGGCGAGCCGAAGGGCATCACGGGTGGAGTGATGCACGAACGCCAGTTCCTCCACGGGGTGCGGGCGCGGGGGCTGCGGCTGGATGCGTTCGAGCGGGCGGGGGCGGTGGCCGCGGTTCCGTTCGCGGCACCGCGGCCGGGCGGGCGGGGCCTGTACCGGGGCGAGGTGGCGGTCACCGGAGCCGGCGACGCCACGCTCGAACTGCCGGGCTGGACCCGGGGGTTCGTGTGGGTCAACGGCTTCTGCCTCGGCCGCTACTGGGCGGCGGGCCCGCAGACGTCCCTGTTCGTCCCCGGTCCGGTGCTGCGCGAGGGTGCGAACGAGGTGTGGGTGCTGGAGCTGGAGCGGGGCGGGGAGGCCGTACGCCTGGGGTGACTCCGCACGGCGTGCTGCGGCCCGGCGTTTCCTCCCCGCCCCTCCTCAGAGCTTGGGCTGGAGCGTCAGAGCTTGGGACTTTGAAGACACGACCTAGAGGTTCGCGGCCGCGGACCTGATCGCGGAGGCGAAGGTGGAGACCTCGGTGTAGACACCTGGGAGGTTGGGCCGTGCGCAGCCCTCGCCCCAGCTGACGATGCCGACCTGGATCCAGGCTCCGGCGTTGTCGCGGCGGAACATCGGGCCGCCGGAGTCACCCTGGCAGGTGTCGACGCCGCCCTGGGGCAGGCCGGCGCAGATCTCCTCGTTGGAGATGAGGCTCGGGTAGGACTGCTTGCAGGAGGCGTCGGAGACGAAGGGGACCTGCGCCTTGAGCAGGTAGCGCTGCTGGGCACCGCCCTCACGGGCCGCGCCCCAGCCGGCGACGGTGAAGGTGCCGTTGTTGTACGCCGTCGTGTCGGCGATCTTCAGCGTGGGCAGGTTGATCGGCTGGGCGAGCTTGATCAGCGCCCAGTCCTTGCCGTTGCCGTTGTAGCCGGGGGCCTGAAGGACCTTGGTCGACCTGACCTTGATCGCGTTGGGGCTCCGGAGGTCCACGACTCCGGCGGTGGCGGTGATGCTCGTGTTGTTGCCGGAGCCGCTCACACAGTGCGCGGCGGTGAGGACGATCTGCTGGGTGAGGAGTGAGCCGCCACAGCCCATGGAGAGCCGGACCATGAAGGGGAACTCGCCCTGGGCGGCGCGGGTTCCGCCGACGACCGGCGGCGGGGCGGCGAACGCGGAGGTGGGCTGCAGACTGACGGCCGCGAGTATGACGGCGCCGGCGGCAGCGCATCTCTTGAGGACGCGCATGAGCTTGTTCAAGGGTCTGCCTTCTTTCGTGGGGGGTTGACGCGTACGCGCAGGCCGAGCCCGTGCCATCGGGTAGTGACATGGGCTCGTCAAGGCGTGGTCGGATTATGGGGAGGCCGCCAGGCGGCCCACAAGGCGCACTTTTCGGCCATACATCTCGGCGCGAAGGGGGCGCGGAGCGCCGTAGAGTTGAGAGCGGCCGACCGTCGTTCAGGCTGCTGTGAGGGCCGGCTTCGTACAGCACCCACAGGGGGTACGGGCGTGACGAACGGCAGCGAGGTCGTGCACGGCTTCCCGCATCTCGACACCGTGCGGGTGGCGATCACCGCACTGCACAAACGGCTGTCGTACGACGGTGTGCGCGCCTACGCGAGCAGCGTCCCCCCGGCCGATGTGGCCTTCTCGGACCAGGACGATCTGCATCTCGGGGCGCAGCGGGTGGCCCATGCGCTGGTGCATCAGCTGCGGCTGCCGGAGGCCCGGATGATCGTGAGCTTCCGGGAGATGCACCACGCCGCGAGCGTGGAACTCGCGGCGGGGCCGGAGTACTTCATCGAACTGAACGACCGCTTCCGCACCCATCGCCGGGACATCGGGGCGGCTCTCGCGCACGAGATCACGCATGTGCTGCTGCACCGGCTGGACCTGACGTTCCCCGGCACCCGCGACAACGAGATCCTCACGGACACGGTGACGACGTACCTCGGGGCGGGGTGGCTGCTGCTCGACGCGTACCGCGAGGACGAGGTTTCCAGCCAGAAACTGGGCTATCTGACCCCGGAGGAATTCGGGTACGTCCTGGCCAAGCGCGCACTGGTCTTCGGCGAGGATCCATCGGTCTGGTTCACCAGCCCGCAGGGCTACACGGCCTATGCGAAGGGCCGGGCGCAGGCGCTGCGGGACGCGCAGCAGCCGCCGCTGTCCGCGGCCGGGTGGAACGGGCGGCGGCGCTACGCGAAGGACCGGCGGTACGCCCAGGACCACCCGGGTCCGGGGAGTCCCGGCCGCGGCACGCCGTACGCCTTCGAGCGGGCGCCGGGCGGGGGGCTGCGGGTGTCGTTCCCCTGTCCCACGTGCCACCAGCGCATCCGGATGCCGGTGCGGGGGCGGGTTCGCGCGCGCTGCGCGTTGTGCCGGACGATTCTCGAATGCGACACCTGAGGGGGCTTCCGTAGGGTTTTCGGTATGAGGACCGAAACCCCTGACCTGGACGGCCCGGACGGCCCGGACGGCCCGGACGGCCACGACGGCCCGGACCTGACCGGAGAGCTCTTCGGGGCCCTCTACGGCGGTGACGACGACGCGGTGGTGCGGGCGCTGCGGGCGGGTGCGCCGGCCGGGACGGCCGACGAGGACGGGACGACGGCGTTGTACCTGGCCGCGTCCCGGGGGCGTGCGGGCGCGGTCCGGCTGCTGCTCGCGGCCGGGGCCGACCCGGACCGGGCGAGCGGCCCGGACGGCGCGGAGCTGCCGCTGTGCGGGGCTGCGGTGTGGGGGCGCACCGAGGCGATGCGGGCGCTGCTGGCGGCGGGGGCGCGGCCCGATCTGGAGGAGGACGCCGGGGTCCGAGCGTTGACATGGGCCTGTCGGCAGGGCCACGCCCAGGCCGTGCAGGTCCTCCTGTCGGCGGGCGCCGACCCGGACCTGCCCGGCCCCGGTGGGGAGTCCCCACTGGTGACGGCGGTCCGGCGCGGGTCCCCCTCCTGCGTCCGCACCCTGCTGGAGCACGGCGCCCGGGCGACGGCGGAGGCTCTCGCGGAGGCCCGCAGATGGCTGGGTACCGATGTGGAGGCGGAGCTGCGCCGGGGGCTGGAGGAGACGTACGGCGACGGGTACGAGACGGTGTCCCGGCGCGTCGAGGAGGACGGTGGGGTGACAGTGGTCGTGGAGCTGTTCCACGGCGACGGCCAGGTGGCCGGGAACGAGCAGCAGACCGGGCACGCGGCGATCGCCACGCTTCTGGAGAGGGAGCTGGACGTACGGACCCCGTTCGAGGAACTGGCCGGGCGGGCGCTGAGGTCCGGCGCCCCGGACGGCGACGACTGGATCGAGTCGGCCGCCGCGCTGTGGCACCGGGCCGACGAGGAGACCTTCCGGGCCGCGGCGGCGTGGTGCGGGAGCGACGATCCGCTGCGGCAGACGTTCGCCGCGGATGTGCTGGCCCAGCTGGGGCTGGTGGGTGCGCCGCGTACGGAGGGCGGCGGCCCGGCCGGCCAGGGCCACCCGTACGGGGTGTCCGGTGGTCACGGTGCTTCCCGACGCGAGGCTCCTGGGCACGAGGGGCCCGCCGGTAAGGGGGCGACCGGATCGCGGCACGAGGCGTCCGGCGGGGACGGGACACCCGGAGCGCACGCAGGGTTGTCGGCACGGGTGGTGCCGCTGCTGCGGGAGCTGGCACGGGAGTCGACGGAGCCGGAGGTGATCCAGTCGGCGGTGCTGGGCCTCGGGCACCACGGGGATCCGGCCGCGTTGCCGGAGATTCTGCGGCACGCCGCGCACCCGGACCGCGAGGTGCGGTACCGGGTGGCGCTGACGCTCGGCGGACTGGTGCCCGGCGGGCACAGCGAGGGCATCGAGGTGCTGATCGCGCTGAGCCGGGACGGTGACGAGCGGGTCAGGGACTGGGCGACGATGGCGCTCGCCGGCGTGGACGCCGACACCCCGGAGATCCGGACGGCACTCGCCGACCGCCTCCGCGACGACGACGCGGACACGGAGGCGGAGGCCGCCCGCGGCCTGGCGATGCGTCAGGATTCCCGGGCCGTCGGGGCGTTGACCCGCATCCTCGCGGACGAGGACCCGGAGGGCTATGCCTACTCCACCGCCGAACAGGCCCTGGAGTACGTCGAGGACGAGCGCGTAAGGCTCCGGCTGGAGTCGGTCGTGCCCCGGTCGCACTGACCGGGGCGCCGCGGACGCGGCCCGGGTGCGCACCTGACTCGCGCTGCCCCACGGCACGGCGGACGGGCCGGTGCACGGACCCTCGCACCGCCGGCGTCGGCACACCGGGCCGTTCCGGCCGGCCGGGGCGCGCGGCGGGGAGCGCGGCGGGGAGGCCGGTACGACGGAACCGCCTCGAACACCGACGGCGTGGGAGGGCGCGCCCGGACGCCGGGCCACCCTCCGTCGCCTCCGTACCCGGTCAGGATCCGCTCGGGTCGGTGAAGAAGTCGGCGGCCAGGCGGTGCAGTTCGGCGGACGCCTCGGCCAGCACCCAGTGGCCGCAGTGGGGGAGGACGTGCAGCCGCGCGTCCGGCACGGACCTGAGCGCGAACAGGGCGCCGTCGAGCGGAGTGACCCGGTCCTCGCGGCCCCAGACGAGCAGGGTGGGACGGTCCACGCGAGCGGCCTCGCGCCACAGCATCATGTCCTGCTGGAGGTCGGGGCGGGCCAGCGCGGCGCCCACACGGGCGCCGCCGAGGCGGGCCTCGGGGTCCATGGCCCGGGCGAACCTCTCCTCGACGAGTTCGTCGGTGACGACGGCCGGGTCGTGGACCAGGGTGGTCAGGAAGGCACGCATCAGGTCACGCGTCGGTTCGGCGGCCGTCGCGAAGTCGACGAAGCGCCTGATCCCCTCGGTGGGTTCCGGCGACAGAAGCCCTACGGACAGGCCGGCGGGGCTCACGAGCAGCAGCCTGCCGACCCGCTGCGG
>NZ_JBSGZO010000178.1:0-16096 GCF_053611045.1 Streptomyces sp. NPDC054841
GCAACAACCCCCTCAACCCCGACACCGCAGGCGACGGCGGAACCGGCGGCAACGGCGGCACCTGCATCGGCCTCGGCTGCGAAACCAGCACCACCGGCGGCAACGGCGGAACCGGCGGCAACAACTAACACCCCACCACACAACGCCACCACCACGCCACAACAGTTCGCGGTACGTCGACAGCCGCTGGTCAAATCCCCGCAACTGTGGAGCTCTTTTTGGTGACGACCGCACCAGGTTCGAAACAGCCCGCGACCTGAAGCCTTACGCCGGAAGCGCCCCGGTGACCCGTGGATCTGGCAAGAGCCGCCGTGTCAGCCATCGCCAGATCAAAAGCAGCCGCCCGGCCGGAGCCGGCCAGCGCGGAGTAGCGGCACGAGCGTGAGCGCGAACCCTCTTACTTATCGTGCTGTCGGCGCACCATCTCGGAGATCCAGGTAGGCGCGAACGGAGACGTGCAGCCCGGCGAAGTCGGGTAGTCCTTGAGCACCTCCAGGCGCTCACAATGTCGATTGCACGGGCGCGGTGCCCGGCATGCTCGATCCCGATCTGAGCCAGGCAGTGGTTCATCGCCCACTGCAGGCGATCCGGGGCGTCTTTCATCTCCGCCTCGATGACGTCGAGCAGTCCTGCAAGGTCGAGGCCCTCGGGCTTCTTCTTCACGCGTTCGGTGGTCAGCGCCCAGCCGGCGCTCGCGACCACTGGATCCGGATCGGCGGACCAGGCCAGGCGCAGCTCTTCCGAGTGCGGGTTCTTCTTCACCACGTAGTTCACGAGCCAGTCGTGCACCTTGGGCGTGCGCGCCTCGCGCAACATGACGTCCAACTCGTCACGCTCGAACGCCTTCGGGCGGCAGATCAGGATCGCCAGAAGTCTTGCCGCGGTGTCATCCGTCTCCCAGAGCCGGCACGCGAGTTCCTGCTGCGTCTTCAGCCGCTTCGCGAGCGCGCGCAGCTTGCTGAGGTTCACACCGTGATCGTCACCGTGTTTCTCGTTCACCTCGCGTGTCTTCGGGTCCTCGAGCTCGGCCAGCTCGACCATCACCTCGGCCACCATCGTCCCGGTCGGCGTTGTCTCGACCACCTCAGCCTCCAGTCCATCACGTGCGAGATTCAGCCTATGACGGAAGTCGGCCTCCTGTCGTACACGCCGGTTCGATGGCAGCCACCGAAACAAAATCCCGCGTCATCGTCGGTGATCAGGTGGATTCTCGAACCCGGCTTGCCGCGATCGGTCGGATTCGGTCCCGTCACTGGCTCCCTTTTGCGGCGCCGACGCTGACGCTGACGGAGTCGATCGCGCGTCGCGACCAGTCCAGCTCGCCGCGAGCACCGAGTTCATCCGGGATGACGCAGTAATGCCGGGCCCAGACCCGGTCCCGGCTCCACCGGGCGAAACACCGGTAGACCGTCTGCCAGCAGGGTCCAAAGACGGGCGGAAGTTGCCGCCACGAAGACGGCCGTCGTTGTCCACCGCGAGGGCGGTGAGCAGGTTGTCCGTCTGTTTCGCCATCGCCACAGACGCGCAAGGCGGGAAAGGTGGCTTGGGCGGTGGAACCGGGCCGCCGCCGGGCGGGATGGCCCGCTGCCCGTCGATGTTGCCTGCGGCGATGTACCGGCACACCAGGATCCACCCTGTCCTGCTCGACACCGGCACGTCCTGTTTCACGCCACAACCGATTGAAGTGGTGGACGATGCCGGGGACATCCACACCATCTGCGAGTAGTGACCCCAGGCACGGAAATTGGTTCCGGCGGCTGAACTGCTGCTGATCGGGGCATTGTTGTCGGCGTCGAACTTGGGCTTTTCGGCCATCCAGCTGAAGCTCACCGAGGGATCCAGCGCCATCATGGGACGTGCCGGGCCAGGGAAGGCACTGAAGAGGTTCTCTCCCTCGTTGCCGTTCGTGGCACGGCTGCTGTGGTGGAGTGCACCGCCCTTACTGGACGCAGGGTCGTTGGCCCAGGCCTGTGCATCGCAGGCGAGCTTGGGGTTCCATGTCACAGAAACCATGGAAAGGTGGGGGTTGTACTTTTGGACAGCCTCCCGGCGTGCTTCGTTGTGGGCATGGACGATATCAGCGGCATCGGCGGCGCCTATTTTCGAGCCCGTGCCGGGCGGGACGTTGGATGAAGGGCAAGTGGGGCTTTCTCATCGACGACAGGCGCCGGAGCGGCGCGAACCTGCGCGAAGGCAGCCGGTGCCGGGCCCATCATGATCAGGCCGGATATCATCGCAGCTGCTGTTGCAAGAGACTTCGGTTTCATCGGATACCCCGCCGATGCGGATGTCATTGATGGCGAAGGCGCGGATGCCGTGCTTGGCCCGCCTCGCGTCGACCGGACTTGCCTGAACTCGGCGCGGAGATCTCCGCTCGCCGAACACGAGTCATGGCGCGCCGGACGATGGGATCACCGTCCCCCGTTCGGCGCAGTTCGGCTCGCCCAACGATCACCCCATTACTCCACACGGGTGAATTTCGCCGACTGCGGTTGCAGTCGGACTGGTTTTATGTTCGGCCGATTCCCGTCGGCGCGCGTCCTCAGGACGGCACGATGCTCGACGCCTTCCACAGCCTGCCCGAACGCACCCGGGGCGTCCTGTGGCACGCCGCGATCGAGGCGGAGCCCGAGTCCGAGGCTGCCGCCCTGCTGGGCGTCGAACCCAGCGCGGTGAACAAGCTGAAGGCATCGGGCCTCAAGACGCTTCAGGAGGAGTACCTGCAGGCACACCTGCAACGCAACGGCAGCCAGACGTGCGCGGGCTTCCATCGCCTCATCGAGGTCGCCACAAGACCTGGCGACCTGCGCCGCAGCGTGGACGTGGAGCGGCACATGAACGCCTGTTCCTGATGCACCCTCAGCAGCTTCTCAAACCGGTCCATCCGCAGGCCCGTGAACGTCTCCACTCACACCGGCTCAGCTCGCAACACCCCACCTGTACAGGGAAGATGCCCAGCACCGAGCCTTCTGCTACACCCTTTTGCGTATATCTCTCTGATGGGTTGGTCAGTCGTCGTACGTGAATTCGTCGACCGGGCCGGTGGGCGAAGTGGCCACGCCGACCGTAACGGTGACGTCCACCGTCTTCGGTTCGTCCGCGTTCGACTCGTCGAGCAGCCGTGAGGGCGCCTTCGCCGTGATCACGGTCGGGGACTCGACGGTGACGTCGTGTGCGAGGTTGTGCTTGAACCGCACGACCGCGCCCGAGGCGAAGCCCGAGCCCGTAATGGTGACCTTCTTGAAGGCCGTCCCGTGATTCGGGTTGACGTCGCTGACCACAACGGGCGCGGGCCCGTCGTAGGCGAACCGCCCCAGCGGGACGGCGGGCGACGTGCCGAGCCGGTTGGTGACGCGGACGTCGACGATGCCGACTCCGTCGGGCACGATCGCCTTGATCCACTCGCCGGACGGGTCGATGACGAACTCTGTGCACGGGATCGGGCCGAAGTCGACGACGCTGTCCGGGGTGAATCCCGTGCCGTTGATGGTGACCTTCGTGCCGCCCTTCCCGGCAGTGGAACTCAAGCCGGTGACCTTGGGGCCGGGAGCGACCGGCGGCGCGCCCAGCAGGTACAGGTAGGAGAAGTTGGAGTGCTGGAACGCGACCTGGGCCATGAAGTCACTGGTGGTCTTGTTGACGAAGAGCGTGTCGTACGAGTCGTACGACGGGTTCCACCGGACGGGGTTGTCGGCATCGGGCTGGACGTAGGTGTTGTCCTTCTTGAGCAGGTCGATCTCCGTCAGGAGGAGCTTCACCGTGTCGTTCGCCACCGGGCCCTTGGCCTGCGGGTACCACTTCCTGGCGTCGAGCAGATCGGACCAGGCCAGCGGGACCACGTCGTACGCATTGACGTGGCGCTCGTGCAGGATCCAAGGCCGGGTGTCGACGTAGTCGGCGAAGCTCTGGAGGCCGGCGGTCGGGGCGGCGAAGGTGAGGAGTGCGAACTGCGGCGGGTTCGGCGTCCAGGTCTGGGCCTGAAGGTACGTGGCCAGCGTAGTGGCGATGCAGCCGCCCAGGCTGTGGCCGGTCACGTAGACCGTCGGCTGAGGCGTGGACGGCACGACCGCGAGGAGGAGGGTAAGTGCCTGCCTGAGCGTTGCGTTCACCGGGATGACGGCGTCCGGCCGGCCGGAGCCGTCGGCCTGTTCCTGCTCGCCGGGCACCCCTGTGATACCGCGCGCCGTGGCGATTTGCGTGAACGCGGCCATGGCACCGGTCGAGACGGCGATGTCCGTCGATCCGCCGGCCGTGAACGGCACCACCGTGCCGACGTCGAGGTCCTCCATCATGTCCGTCGGGTTGGAGACGGTGCCGCGGACGGACACGACGATCTGGTTCGAGCCGTCGGAGTTCCAGGCGATGTAGGCGAGGTTCGCGTTGTCCGGACTGAGGGCCAGCCACTTCAGCTGCCATGTGCCGCCCGTGGCGAGGCTGGGGTCTTGTAGCTGGGCAGTGATACCGGACCTGGCGCGCAGGGCCTGCTCTTCCCGGGTTTCACCCGACGGACGCGGGACCGCCGCCGTGGCGGCGATCGCGGCGAGGGTCATAGTGACCTGGGCGGTGGTCGGATCGGGCTGGGCCGACGTGGCCATACGTGCTCCTTGCGTGTAGGCGGAGCGGAGCGGGCCGCGGCGGCCGGTGTGTTCCGGCCTCAGGATGCCTCGGCACCCGTACCGTGCTGCGGCAGGTGGACACCACCCCTGCGACCGGGTTGGTCGCGCCCATCCTGCTTCGCGCTGCACCCGACCGGGACGTCACGGGCTCGCGGGCCGTCGGATTTTCAGGCTCCTGGCCCAGCGCCGCGTAAACAGTGCACCGCCGCAGCAGCCGCGGTTTCCCGCTCGTCGCCGCGTGACGCGAGGTCATGGTCGAGCATGCCTCGACCGTCCACGCCGTACGCCTCGTGGACCCGATCAGTGAGCTGACCGGAAGCCGAGAAGGAAAGGGCAGCCAGCGGGTGAGCGCCGCTCGGCCGGATGACCCAGCCGGATGCGGCGATCTTCCGAATCCCCGGCCCGTTCTGGCCCTGCTCCCGCACCATCCTCAGCACCCTCTCGAACCGGTCCATCCGCAGGCACGTGAACGTCTCCACCCACACCGGCTCAGCCCGCAACACCCACCACCCGTTTGTCCGTGCGCATGGCAATGCCACGCCACTGCTTGGACGGCGCGGCGAACGACAGGTCGTCGGCACCGGAGGCAACCGCGAGCTCGGAAACTCCGAGCACCGCTGGAACGCCGAGCAGTACCCCTGCGCCGAGCAGTACCGCTGTGATTGTGGGCGGCCGGTTCTCGCGCGGTCACGGACGTGTGGGTCGCGGGTGAAGCCGTGTCTCCTCCGGGTCCGCACGCGGGCCCGGTGGGCCTGCCGCGGGCCGGGCGCAGTTGCGGCCAGGCGCGCCTCGGCAGGCGGAAGCGATTTTGGAATCCCAGGGTCCGGGCAAGGCTGTTGGGTGTGATGCACACCACTTCGCCTCTTTCGAACTTTCCGGAGCTCCTCGCGTCATGTCGCTGATTCTGTCCGACCGCTTTGGGAGGCTTCATGGCATCGCCTGCACCGCTCGGCCCCAGAGGCGGCCGTCACCATGTCAGCGAGTTCCAGGTGAATTCGGCCGGTCGTCTCTTCGGGCGGTCAGCAGAGCTGGCGATCATCGAGGGACTCTTCGGCACAGCTGTCACGCGGGGTGCCGCGCTGATGCTGACCGGAGAGGCCGGGGTGGGCAAGAGTGCTCTGCTTGCCGCTGCGGCGCAGCGCGCGTCGGAGAAGGGATTCCGGGTTCTGCGGGTCGTCGGCTCGCAGTTCGACGAGAGTGTCAGCTTCTCGGCGCTGAACCAGGTACTGCAGCCGCTGGCCGAAGAGATTCCCGCCCTGCCCGCACGGCAGGCGGAGACGCTCCAAGCGGTACGAGGCCTTTCCGAAGCGCAGCCGACCGAACTGCTCGCCGTCTCGAACGCCGTGCACGTCCTGCTGTCCCGGGCCGCCACCGAGAGCAGCCCCCTTGCTCTGGTCATCGATGATGTGGCGTGGCTGGACCGGCCCAGCGCTGCGGTACTGGGAACCGTGGCCCGCTACATCAGCACCGGCTCCCTCGCCCTGCTGGCGGCGTCCCGGACCGGCGACGAGTCCTTCCTGAGCAGCACCGGGATAACCGTGCACGAGGTTCGCCCCCTCGACGACGAAACGGCGAACGAGCTGGTGACCGAGCGGTTCCCCGCCCTGGCGGCCAGGGTCCGCCGACGTGTCGTCGCGGAAGCCCGGGGCAACCCCCTGGCGCTGCTGGAGTTGCCCGCCACGCTCAATGAGGCCCAGCAGACGGAGCGCGGAACACTGCCGTCCGTGCTCCCACTGACCGAACGGCTGAAGAGGATCTTCTCCACTCGGGTCGGCGCGCTCCCGGACACCACCCGGAAACTGCTCCTGCTCGCCGTCCTGGACGGCTCCGGCGATCTGTACATCCTTCGGCAGGCCACGGGCGGTCCCGACGGCCTGGCCGGGCTGTGTCCGGCCGAGACGGACGGACTCGTACGGGTCGACACCAACACCGGCCGGCTGGTCTTCCGGCACCCTCTCACTCGCTCCGCGGTCATGGATCTGTCGACCAGCGCCGAACGCCGCCGGGCACATCTGGCGCTGGCCGGGCAGCACCCGGAAAGATCCGAACGCAGGGCCCGGCACCTCGCCAACGCGGTCGTGGGCCCCGACGACCACGTGGCCGCCCTCCTGCACGAGGTGGCCTACAACACCCTTCGTCGTGGTGACGCCGTCGGCGCCGTCACCACACTGCTGCGCGCCTCGGAGCTGAGCAGCACGGGGACGGCCAAGGGACGCAGGCTGGCCGAGGCGGCCTGCCTCGGTGCCAACATCACCGGCGACCTCCGCAACGTACAGGCGCTGCTGGCTGTCGCCGGCCGCGCCCACCCGGGCGGCACCGACTCCCTGGCGGCCGCCACGGCTGCGGCCAGCCACCTCCTCAACGGCGAAGGCGATGTGGACACGGCCCACCGCCTTCTCGTCGGTGCCATCGACAACCATGACCTGCCCGAAGGAGCAGACGACAACATCCTCCGCGAAGCACTGAGCACCCTGCTCATGGTGTGCTTCTTCGGCGGACGGCCGGAGCTCTGGCACTCCTTCGACAGCGCCCTGACCCGCTGTCGACCGGGTGCTTCCGATCCCCTGCTCCCGGTGATGCGGGGCGCCTTCGGCGACCCGGCCCACGCGGCATCGACCGTACTGAACGGTCTCGACGAGTTCATCGCCGGGCTCCATCGGGAGACCGACCCCACCCGCATCATCCGGACCGCCGTCTCCGCCGCCTATGTCGACCGCCTCTCCGGCTGCCGCAGCTCGTTGCGGCGAGTCGTCGACGACGGCCGGAACGGCGGTGCCATCACGTCGGCGATCCAGGGTCTCTTCCTGCTGGGAAACGACGCCTACGCGAGCGGGCAGTGGGACGAGCTCCTGGAGGTCACCGATGAGGGTCTGGGGTGGTGCGCGACGTACAACTACCGGCTGCTGGCCTGGTCGGGAGAGTTCCTGCGGGGTCTGCTGGCCGCCGCGCGAGGCGACAGCGGCACCGCGCGAGGAATCGCGGACCGCCTCGTCTCCTGGGGGAACCCCCGCGGGCTGGGAGTGCTCCGTGTCTACGCCTCCCACATCCGGGCCCTGTCTGCGCTCGGCAGCGCGGACTTCGACGCCGCCTATCGCCTGCTGGGAGCGGTGGGTACGCCCGGCGAGCTGCCGTCGCACATGCCGCACGCCCTGTGGCTTGTGCTGGACTTCATCGAGGCCGCTGCTCGTACCGGGCGCCACGGTGAAGCGGCCGCGCACGTCGAGGCGGTCAGAAAGTCCGGCATCCCGTCGATCTCGCCGCGGCTGGCCATGCTGACCGATGCCGCTGAGGCCATGGCCGGCCCGGACTTCCTCGACCATGATCTGTTCGAGGCGGCCGTCGCCGCGCCCGACGCCGGACGATGGCCGTTCGACTGGGCCCGGATCTGCCTGGCCTACGGCGAACGACTGCGCAGAGCCAAGGCAGGCGTCGAGGCCCGCGTGCACCTGGACGCGGCGCTCAGCACGTTCGAGCGCCTGGGAGCAGTGCCGTGGAGTGCGCGCGCGGCGAACGAGCTGCGGGCGAGCGGCATCCCCCTCACGACTGCCTCACCCGGCGAATTCCCGCACTCACTGCTGACTCCGCAGGAACGGCAGGTGGCGGAGTTGGCCGCCACAGGGCTGACCAACAAACAGATCGCTGCCCAGCTCTTCCTGTCTCCCCGGACCGTGGCCGCCCACCTGCGCAGCGTTTTCAGGAAGTTGAGCGTCACCTCGCGGGGCGGACTGCGTGACGCACTGACCGGCCTGCGCCGGCCACCGTTCAGCCCTCGTCGTCCGTGAGCTGCCAGGTCCAGTTGCGGCGTTCGTAGGCGACCTGGGAGCGGAGGCGGAGCATGTTGCGCAGGGACGAGTTGTGGGTCCCGGGAGCCTCGGCGTCCGTCTCGGCGATGAGCAGACGACACCCCAGCTCCTGGGCCACTCGGGTCCGGGCGGCCGGCAGGGTGATCTGGCCACCGCGCTTGCGTGCATGGGGCAGCACGGCGCCGGCGAAGATCTGCGCCGTCTCACCACACACGAACAGGGTTTCTGCTCCGACGAGTTTTCCGTCCAGCCAGGCGGCGAGGGGATGCCACCCCGAAGCGGACAGCCCGCCTGGGAGCAGGCGGGCTGCCGCGGGGGAATCAGCGTGTGCCGCGGTCGGCTCTCTCGATGAGCCGGGTGACCGCGCCGGGGTGGCTGATCATGACGGAGTGGGAGGCATCCGAGACCTCGACGGTGCCGCGGGCATGAGCGCGCCGGTACTCGTAACGCTGCAGGGCCGGCGGAATGGCCTTGTCCGCTGTCGCGACCAGTCCCCAGGAGGGAATGGTGCGCCAGGCCGCGGCCTTGGTGACGTCGGTGAAGGACGACGCGCTGAACGGCCGCTGAGCCGCCTGCATGATGTTGGTGACCGAGACGGGAAGGTCCGCGGCGAACGCGCTGCGGAACTTGTCGGCCTTGAGGTAGAGGTCCGAGCCGGTGCTGCCGTCCGGGTTCGGGAAGGCCACGGCCTCGACCGCGTCGGGGATCTCGGTCCCCGGATACTTGTTGATGAGCTCGCCGAGCTGCTCACCCTCGTCGGGCACGAAGGCGGCGACGCGAGTGCCTTGACGTTGGGGTTGCCGGCCGCGGCATTGGTGATCACCGCGCCGCCCTAGGAATGTCCGGCCAGGATGACCGGCCCCTTGATGGACTTGAGGAGGCTCGCCAGGTAGGGCGCATCGGTCGGCAGTCCCCGCAGCGGGTTGGCGGGGGCGACGACCGGATAGCCGTCCTTCTGGAGCTGCTTGATCACGCCGTTCCAGCTCGCGGACGCGTCGGCGAAGCCGCCGTGCACGAGGACCACCGTCGGCTTGGCGGTATCCGTCCGGGAGGGCGCCGGCGTCGCCGAAGCCGAAGTCGCCACAAGGGCGACCGCGGTGGCGCTCGCGGCAGCGGCGGCAACTATTCCGCGGCGTACAACCTTTTTGTGCATGGTGTCGTTTCTCTGCTCTCCTGGTGGTCGAGGGTCACGCCTGGTGGGCAGCGGCCTGCCGGATCAGCTCCGCCACGGCCTCCGGCTGGGAGACGTAGACGGCGTGGCTTCCGGCTGTCTCGCTCACGGTGGCTCCGGCTCGCTCGGCCATCGCGCGCTGCGCCGGCGGCGGGATCATCCGGTCGTCGGCCGCGACGAGGTACCAGCTCGGCTTGGCGCGCCAGGCGGGCTCCGTGACCGTTCCGTTGAGCGCGTCCACGCCCCACGGAACCTGCGAGTCGGCCATGAACTGCGCGTCCTCGGGCGGTACATCGCCCGCGAACGACGCGGCGAACTTCTCGCGGTCCAGGAAGAGGAATCCGCCCTGGGGTGGCAGGATCGGCGGCACGGGTGCGCCGGGGGCCGGGTTGGCGATCAGAGTGCTCACCGACTCGTCCTTGTCCGGCGCGAAGGCCGCGATGTAGACGAGCGCGGCCACACCCTCGTGCCGACCGGCTTCGGTGATCACAACTCCTCCGTAGGAGTGGCCGACGAGGACCGTTGGCCCGTCCTGGGCATCGAGGACCTGCCGGGTGACCGCCACATCGCCGTCGAGAGAGTGGGTCGGGTTCTGTACGACGCTGACATTGAAGCCGTCGCGGGTGAGGAGACGGTGCACCGGCTGCCAGCCGGAGCCGTCGACGAATCCTCCATGCACGAGAACGATGTTCTTCACGGAACTCATGTGGTTGCTCCTCGTTTGCCGGAACCTTCCGGGCAGCTACAAGCTAGGTCGCACCGTCGGCTCCGGCTTCGACCAAATGACCTAGTTATCGGGGCGGGTTCACGGTCGTCACGAAACGGGTCACCGCCTGGGAGAACGCCTCCGGCTCCTCGATGTGGCCGAAGTGCCCGCTGTTCTCCAGGATCAGCAGCTCCGATCCGGGGATCAGCCGGTACAGTTCCTCGGCCCAGCGCACTCCGCAGATGACGTCGTGGCGGCCGACGACGACGAGGGCCGGCACGCCGACCGCGACGACTGTCATCTGTGCGTCGTCGGAGATGCCGGGGACGGCCTCGAAGGCGGCGAGGACCTCGGGGAGTTCGGGGTGGCCGGCGTGCCGCGCGGCGAACGACCGGACCTGGCGCATGGCTTCGGCGGCGTGTTCGGGGCCGGTCACCGGCGCGCTGTCGTAGAGGACTACGCCGGCGACGCGTTCGGGCGAGTGCAGGGCGTGGTACTGGACGACGAAGCCGCCGTGTGAATGGCCCAGAAGGTGCACCTCGGGGACGCCGAGGTGCTCGATCAGTGCCCCGAGGAACCGGCTGTAGCGAGGCCGGGTGTAGCCGTGGGGGTGGGAGGGCAGGCGGCCAAAGGCGCCGGTGCCGATCGGCTCCGGGTAGACGACCGTCAGGTGCCGCTCCAGAGCGGGCATGCGCAGGTAGTCCCAGAGGATGCCCGGTCCGCCGGAATGCGCGACGCACACCGGTCCCGTGCCGTGGACGTGATAGCGCTGCACGATCCCGTCGATGTCGACGGAGTGCGTTCCGGTGGCCAGGGGGTCGGCCGACGGGGTGGTCATGGGGTCTGTCTCCGTGTCCGGTAGGTGTCAACGACACCGGCAGGACGCTGGAGACAGCACGAAGTTCGATACGGAACGCGTAACGGGCATCACACGGGTCGAATGGGCAGGAGCGGGCTGGTGGCCCGCTGCGGCCTGGGGTGGAACAGGCGCAGCCGGTGCACGCGGCCGGCGTCGTCCAGGCTCATGAGCCAGGCCACCTCGGGCGGGCAGTGTTCGGGGTTGTCGGCGGGGTTGAGGATGTCCATCTCCCAGATCGCGAGCGACCGCCCAGCCACGGCATGGATGAGGCGCTGCCGTACCCCCGCCTCGACGTCGCTGTCCATCGAGCGCACCAACAGGCTCCGGCCGCCCACCGGATCGTTCCCCTTGAGCAGGGCGACCTCGGGGGACCAGCGCTCGGTGAGCAGTCTGCCGAAGTGCCCGTTCTCGGCGGCAGCCAGTGTCTCGTACGCTTCCACGCGGCTGGCGCGGATGCGTTGCGCAGCGTCGTCGTGCGGGGCGTCCACCGTGTCGGCGAGGGCTGTCGCCAGCTTGGCGCGTCCCTGGTTGAGTCGGCTGCGGATCGTCCCGACCGGGACTCCGCAGACGTCGGCTATCTGCTCGTAGGACGTGACGGTGGTGCTGAAGTGACGTAGTACCAGGGGCAGTCGCAGTGCGGAGGAGAGCTCTTCCACGGCCTCCCAGATCCAGTCCCGCATCGCGTGCTGCTCCAGCCACCGCTCAGGACCGGCGTCCAGGGAGGGCACCTGCAGATCGTCGAGCGGCTGGGAGGGTACGGAGCCGCGCAGCAGGGAACGGCCGGTATTACGCACGATCATCCGAAGCCATGGGCCCACGGCCGTGGGGTCACGAACGTCGCCCACGCGGCGGAGGGCGGTCACCGCCGCGTCCTGGAGCACGTCGTCGGTGTCGGGACCCGGTCCCAGAATGTTCAGCGCCACGGCGCGCATGCCTGCCCGGTGCCGTTCCAGCAGCAGACCCAGCGCGGTGACGTCGCCCGCCTGTGCTGCACGCGTGAGCGCCGCGTCCTCGAGGAGTGCGGCTTCGTCCGCGTTCCGGCTCATGGGGTTCCTCTTCCCGTCTCGCGTCGTCCGTGTGACCGTACTGCGGGCGGCGCGGCGGCGTCACGGCTTGCCCTGACCGGCGTTGTGAGCGGCCAGGAGCCGCGCGACCTGGTCGTGGCCATCGACGAATGGCGGTAAGAGGCGGCTCTCCCACCGGAGCCAGGGTTGTTCGGGACGCCCACTCCCGTCGTGCTCAGGCTGTGAGGCCCCCGATCGCCACGGGAAGGTGGCGAGGGCCGCGCAGCACGGCGTTGGCGCGGTACGGCGGCGGGTCTTCGAGCAGCCGGAGGTTCTTGACCCGGCGGAACAGTTCGGGCAGAGCGAGTTGCGCTTCGATCCGGGCGAGCGCGGCGCCGAAGCAGTAGTGGATGCCGGTGTAGAAGCCCAGGTGCTCGTTGTCCTTGCGGTCGGGATCGAACCCGTCGGGGTTCTCGAAGCGTTTGGGGTCGCGGTTGGCCGCGGCCAGCATGAGCCAGACAGGTGAGCCCTTGGGGATGGTGACGCCGGCGAGGTCGATGTCGGCCAGGGCGACGTTGATCGGGACGAACTGGACCGGGGGCTCGTACCGCAGCACTTCTTCGATGAGGGGGACGGCCAGGTCCGGATCGTTCTGGAACCGCTGGAGGACGTCGGGGTGGCGCAGCAGGGTGAGGGTCGCGTTGGTGATCAGGTTGACGGTGGTCTCGTGGCCGGCGACCAGGAGCAGGATCGCGGTGGCCACCAGATCCGCCGGTGTCATGCTGCCGCCGGGGCCGGTTTCGGGGGCGAGGGCGCTGAGGATCCCGGGGCCGGAGTGGCGGCGTTTGGTGTCGATCAGGTCGGACAGGTAGGCGCCGAGCTCCTGGCGTGCCTGCTGGGTCTTCTCCTGGCCGGCGCCGCCGTGCTGGGGATCGATGCTGGACGCCACGGCGTCGGCCCAGCCGTGGAAGCGCGGTTCGTCCTGGCGCGGCACGCCGAGGACCTTGCAGATCGCTGTGACGGGAAGGGGGTAGGCGAAGTCGTCGACGATGTCGACCTGGTCCTTGCCTTCGAAGGCGTCGAGCAGCTCGGCGACGACTGCGGCCAGTTCTCCGCGCAGGGAATCGAGGAACTTGGGGCTGTGCGGGGGGCGAACGGCCGGTTCGCGGTGGCGCGCAGCCGGTCGTGTTCGGGCGGGTCGGTGAGGATGAAGCTCGGCGGCAGGCCGGTGTCCTCTTCCGGCCGCGCTAGGCGGGTGTAGCCGGGCGGGCGGTTGCGCGGGTCCTGGCTCAGCCTCGGGTCGTTGGCCAGACTCCGCACCTCGTAGTACGTGCTGACCAGATACGTGCCGTCGTCCTCCCGCCTGACCGGTGTCTTGCGCAGCTCCGCGTAGAGGGGGTACGGATCGGCTCGATTGGCGTAGTCGAGGATCTGCGCGGAGAGGGAACCGAGCGTCATGGTGTCTCCTGAGGCTCCGGGCGTGCCGCGAACGCTGTCATGACTCCCGTAGCACTGATGCCTCGCCCGCGGCCGACGCCACCCGTGAGTGCAGCGGGCCTGCCCGCCTTCGGAATTTGGAGGGCCGTCAAGCGCCGCGATGCTTCCGCGCACCGGCCTGCTCACCGAGCCATGACTCGGCAAAGCGTGTCCATGTCGCAACCTCGCCAGCCCCACGGGCAAGGCCCAGGCTGTGGGGGCCGTGAGGGAAGACGTGGACCGTGTGGGGCACATTGTCGGCAGCAAGGGCCGAAGCGAGGCGATAGGTGTGCTCAGGCGGAACGTACGGATCCTCCGCCGTGTGCCAGAGGAAGAACGGAGGAGACGACGGGGTGACCAGCGCGTCGAGCGAGGTCGAACGACGCAACTCCGGCGGTGCGTCCTCTCCCAGCAGAATGAGCTGCGACGGGCGGTACGTCTCGGTCTCCATCGATGTGATCGCGTAGCCGAGAACAGCGAACTGAACCGATGTCCTCTCGTCAGCGTTGGGAGCGAGAGCCGCCAGGCCCGCGAGGTGCCCACCGGCCGAGAAGCCCACGACCCCGATCGTGTCGGCTCCCTTGTCCCGCAGGCGCCGGATCTCGGTTTGAAGTGCCGTGAGGGGCGCTGGATGCCGTGCGTTGAGCGGATACCGGAATACGCTCGTCTCCAGGCCCAATCCCTCGAGCCACCCGGCAATCGGCTCGGCCTCGTGCTCGGCGTGCACCTCGTAGCCGCCTCCTGGCAACACGATCACATGCACAGACATCTCATCATCCCCTTTCCGCGACTGGGCGAACCGCTCGCGCACACGGGCCGAGTGAGCTTATCCGGGGCTCGCACGAAGCCGCCGCACGGACACGGCCGCACCCTGGACAGCCGTAGCGCGGGGCCTCAGCCCTTGCCGAGGAGTACGCGCACGGGACTGACGGTTTCGTCACTGGTGCAGGCATGGCCGTCGATGCCCCATCCGCCGGCCACCCTCGGCGGGCGCTGGTCTCGTCGGTTCTGGTCACCCGCCGTCACCACACTCAACCGCCAGGCCGACGCACCGAACTCATTCCGAAGCAGTCCGTTGCACAGGGAAGATCAAGCAACTGCTGGTGGCATGGGCGAGCAGGCGGTCCGCAGAGTCTCGGACCTCGGCCTGAGCGAGGGCTGTACGGCGGCCTCTGCTGATGACGGTGCCCACAGCACGGACAGTCCCGGTTTCCGCGGTTATCGGTCGCAGGAACTTCACTGCCAGGTCGAGTGAGGTGTAGCCCTCGCCCAGGGCCAAGGTGGACTGGACTGCGCAGCCCGCGGCCGAGTCCAGCAGAGTCGCGAACACCCCTCCGTGCACGCTGCCGATCGGGTTGTAGTGCTCCTCACCGGGCTCCAGAGAGAACACTGCGTATCCGGACGAGACCTCGTCCAGCGTGAAACCGAGGGTGGCGCTGACGGGCGGTGCCGGCAGCCGTCCCTCCACCAGGTCCCGCAGGAAGTCCAGCCCCGTCTTCTGACCGACGGCCGCGGCCGAAACCGCGGGGTCTTCCCACTCGAACGTCCGTGACCTGCCCATGACCCGACCCTTCCACACTGGCTGACTTCAATGTTCGAAGCTAGACTCTTCCTCATCTGGGTGTCAATCACGAAGCCAGGTAGCCCTAGGATGGACGCCATGGAATGGCTCGAGTTGAGTACCGAGAATTGCTCGGTCCAGCGCACGCTCGACCTGGTCGGGGAGAAGTGGGCACTGCTGATCGTGCGCGATGCCGCCCAAGGGATTCGCCGCTTCGACCAATTCCGCCGCCATGTAGGCCTGTCCGAGGCCGTGCTCGCCGACCGACTCCGCAAGCTGGTGGCGGCCGGAATCCTGCGCATCACCCCCTATCGCGAGCCCGGCAGTCGCACACGCAACGAATACGTCCTTACCCCGAAGGGTTGGGACCTGTGGCCGGTGCTGATCGCCCTGATGCAGTGGGGCGACATGTACGCCGCTGATCCACAGGGTCCTCCTGTGACCATGCATCACGCTGACTGCGGCGCCCCCATTCACCTCACAGTTGCTTGCAGCGAAGGGCACCACGACCTCACGTCGCGCGACGTCACCGCCTCAGTCCGCCACTCTGCCCGTCGCGCGGCTGTTGGCTGAGAGCCGGGCTGAGAGTCAGCGGCCCAGAAGCAGGGGCTGCCGAGCGGCGGAAGGTGTGTGGCGGCGAGGGCGGTCGAGGGCCACCCCATGACAGGGACGGCCGTTGAACCGGCCGGACACACCAGGGACCCGGCGGCGATCAAGCCGGTGGCAGGTTCCGTGCCGCCCTCATCGGCGACGAAGGCGACCAGCACGGCAGGTGTCTCACCGACCTGCCGGGACACGGTCCGGACCTCGTCGGGTGTCGGCTCACGGAACGACGGGCCGTGGAAGGCCGCCGCGGCCGATCGCTGCCGCTGCCTGCCTCGACGGCCAGCCGCCCTGACG
>NZ_JBSGZO010000179.1:0-16061 GCF_053611045.1 Streptomyces sp. NPDC054841
GGACGGCACCCCGGGGCCACCGGACCGGAGAGCGAGCGGCTCTACGTCCCCACCGGAGATGCCAGCGGTGCCACGTCCCCAGCGGGTGTGTACGTCGCCACCAGCGGTGCGGGCGGTACCCACCGGAAGTGCGGCGGGGCGCTACGTCCCCCACCGGAAGTGCGGGGGTTACGTCGCCACCAGCGGTGCGTGGCGGTACGTCCCCCACCGGAGGTGCGGCTGGGCGCTACGTCCCCACCGGAGGTGCGGCTGGGCGCTACGACCCCACCGGAGGTGCGGAGGGGTGCTACGACCCCACCGGAGGTGCGGGCGGCGCCACGCGCCTGCACCGCTCGGCGCACGCAGATACGCCGAAGGCCCGCAGCGCACTCGCTGCGGGCCTTCGTGGCTCGGCCACCGGGCTCAGGCGTCCCGGCGCAGGCTCGGCTTCAGGTCCTTGAAACGGCCCAGCAGGCCGTTCACGAAGGACGGCGACTCGTCCGTGGAGAACTCCTTGGCGAGCTGCACCGCCTCGTCGATCACCACGGCGTCCGGGGTCTCGTCCACCCACACGAGCTCGTACGCGCCGAGCCGCAGGATGTTGCGGTCGACGACCGGCATGCGGTCGAGCGTCCAGCCGACCGCGTAGGTGGCGATGAGTTCGTCGATACGGGCCGCGTGCTCCGCGTACCCCTCGACCAGCTCCATCGTGTACTCACCGACCGGCGGCTGACGGTCGTCGGACCGCGAGTGCCGGATCCAGTCCGCGAGGACTTCCCGCACGGAGGCACCGCGCTGGTCGGCCTCGAAGAGGATCTGGAAGGCACGCTTGCGGGCCTTGTTGCGGGCAGCCACGGTTAGCTGTTCACCCGGCCGAGGTAGTCGCCGGAACGGGTGTCGACCTTGATCTTCTCACCGGTGGTGATGAAGAGCGGGACCTGGATGGTGTAGCCGGTCTCCAGGGTGGCGGGCTTGGTGCCACCGGTGGAGCGGTCGCCCTGCACGCCCGGCTCGGTCTCCTTGATGACCAGCTCGACGGCGGCCGGGAGCTCGACGTAGAGCACCTCGCCCTCGTGCGTGGCGACGGTCGCGGTGAAGCCCTCGATGAGGAAGTTCGCGGCGTCACCGACGGCGGGGCGGGAGACGTGCAGCTGGTCGTAGGTCTGCATGTCCATGAAGACGAAGTAGTCGCCGTCCATGTACGAGAACTGCATGTCGCGGCGGTCGACGGTGGCCGTCTCGACCTTGACGCCGGCGTTGAACGTCTTGTCGACGATCTTGCCGGACAGCACGTTCTTGAGCTTGGTGCGCACGAAGGCCGGGCCCTTGCCGGGCTTGACGTGCTGGAACTCGACGACGGACCAGAGCTGGTCGTTGTCGAGCTTGAGCACCATGCCGTTCTTGAGGTCGTTCGTGGTGGCCACGGTTGCGGAATCTCCTGGACTGACGCTGGTGGACGACCGAGGAAGGCGAAGGTGCGCGCTGCCGCCGCGCGCTCTAGAGCGCGAGCAGCTCCTTGGTCGTGATGGTGAGTAGCTCGGGTCCGCCGTCCGCCTCCTGGCGCACGACGAGCGTGTCATCGATCCGGACCCCGCCCCGGCCCGGGAGGTGGACCCCCGGTTCGACGGTGACCGGCACACAAGCGTCCAGTTTACCCATGGCGGCAGGTGCCAGCTGCGGGTCCTCGTCGATTTCCAGTCCTACACCGTGCCCGGTCCAGGGCGCCAGGCCCTCCCCGTAGCCCGCAGCGTCGAGTACGTGCCGGGCCGCCCGGTCGACGTCGCGGTACTCGGCACCGGGCATCAGGGCCTCGCGGCCGGCCCGCTGAGCGGCGAAGACCAGGTCGTACAGCTCGATCTGCCAGTCCGCGGGGGTCGTGCCGATGACGAAGGTACGGCCGATCTCGCAGCGGTAGCCGCGGTAGTTGGCGCCCAGGCAGACGGAGAGAAAATCGCCCTCCTCGACGCGCCGGTCCGAGGGGCGGTGGCCGCCGCGTCCGGCGTTCGGGCCGGTGGCGACGGACGTCGGGAAGCCGGGTCCGTCGGCGCCGTGGTCGACGAGGCGCCGCTCCAGCTCCAGGGCGAGATGCCGCTCGGTGCGGCCGACGAGGATCGACTCGAGCAGCTCGCCGAGGGCCTGGTCGGTGATCTCCGCGGCGATCCGCAGGCACGCGATCTCGTCCTCGTCCTTCACCATCCGCTGCTGCTCGACGGCTCCACCGAGGTCGGCGAGGAGGAGCCGGGGTGCGACCGAGCCGATGGCGCGGTGGCGGGCGACGGTGAGGTGGTGTTCCTCGACGCCGAGGGAGTCCGCCCCGGCGGTCCCGGCGACCTGCGCGGCGGCGACGGCGGGGTCTCCCCCGTGCGTGGGCAGCACGGTCAGCCGCAGCTTCTCGTCCAGCCGCCCGTCGGTGGGGTCGCCACTGGGCACGGTCGGGCACAGCAGGACATCGTCGGCGGCGCCGGCGGGGCTCAGCAGCAGCACGGCGCCAAGCGGGGCTCCGCCCGCGAGATAGCGGACATTGGCAGGCCGGGACACCAGCGCCGCGGCAGTTCCGGCAGCGGCGCATCGGTCGCGCAGCCGGCCTCGGCGGGCAGCGAACACCTCGGACATGCCACGAGCCTAAGAGCGACGGCGCGATCCGGCCGGTTGAGGGCGTCCGACCGGGCCACCGGCGAGGCGGTGACCGGGTCTGCGGCCCGGGCCCCGCGCCCCGACATCCCCTTGGGCCGTCGGCCCTGGAGGACCCCGGCGGGGCGTATCGGGAGTTACCAGGCGGGCGGGCTCATCAGGGCGCGGGCCAGGACGTCGTCGAGGATGCGGGCCGTCGTTTCCACGTCGCACTGGGAGTTGTCGATGATCGGCAGGCCCGAGCCGTACCAGCCGGCCATACGGCCGTGGATGCTGGCGACCTCTTCGTCGGAGAGCCGGCGGTTTCCGCTGCGCTCCGCGTTGCGCTCCAGGACGATCTCCAGCCCGGGGAGCAGTACGACGGGCAGCAGGCCGGGGCCGACGTGCCGCTTCCAGCCGCCGAGGCCGACCACCGGGCGGTCGGGGAAGACGGCGTCGTCGAGGATGCACGAAATGCCGTTGGCCAGGAAGTTGCGGGCGGCGAAGCCGCAGGTGCGGCGGGCGAGGCGGTACTGGGCCTCGGACTGGTCGTTCCAGCCGGACTGGGGGTCGGCGAAGCCGGAGCAGACCCATTCGCGGACGTCGTCCAGGCTGATGTGCGCGGTGGGCACGCGGCGGTGCTTGGCCCAGTGCCGGGCGACGGTCGTCTTGCCCGCGCCTGCCGGGCCGATCAGGAGGACCGCGAGAGTGGCCGGACCGGTGCCGCTGTCGGCAGGGGGTGTGGGGGTCCCCCCGGGCGAGGCTGTGGGCGAGGGTATGGGAACCGGTCCGCCGGGGGGCAGCTGAATGTGGCCCGTGGTGTCACGGGACGGAGGCAACGGGGCGTGCTGCGGGGCGGGGCCGCTCCAGCCGGGAGAGGGCATGCCCTGCGGCGGCGGAGGGCCGGGGTGCTGCGCCTGGTGCTCCCACCCCGCCACCGGGCCGTGGCCCGGCACGGGCCCGGGGCCGGATGCCGTGACCGGTCCGGGAACGGGACCGGATGCCGTGACCGGCCCAGGAAAGGGTCCGGGAACGGGGCCGGGTCCGGGAACGGGGCCGGGTCCGGGAACGTGTCCCGGAAAGCGCCCCGACCCGTTGGGCGGCAGCGGAGCTCCCACTGCGTGCTGCATCCGGTGCCACTCCGTCTCGTACGACTTCACGCTGGTCGGGCGGCAGTTCACCGGCCCGCACCGAACGGTACCCTCCCCGGCCGCCACTGTGGCAACGGCCGGGGCCGGTACAGAGTGCCCCGTCAGCCGGTGAGTTCGTCGGCCAGCGCGCGCAGGGCCAGCCGGTACGAGCCGATCCCGAAGCCCGCGACCGTTCCGGAGGCGACCGCCGCGACGACCGAAGTGTGGCGGAATTCCTCCCGTGCGTACGGATTCGAGATGTGCACCTCGATGAGCGGGGCGGTCCGCTGGGCGGCCGCGTCGCGCATCCCGTACGAGTAGTGCGTGAACGCGCCGGGGTTCAGAACGACGGGGACGGCACCGTCGGCCGCCTCGTGCAGCCAGCGGATCATCTCCCCCTCGTCGTTCGTCTCGCGTACGTCGACGTCGAAGCCGAGCTCCTTGCCCAGCGACTGGCAGGCGTCGACCAGTCCCGTGTACGACGTGGCGCCGTACACATCGGGCTCGCGCGAGCCGAGCCGGCCGAGGTTCGGCCCGTTGAGGACGAAGACCTTGCGGCTCATGCGGACACCTCGCCGAACGCCGCCAGCAGCACCGCCGGGTCCGGGCCCTCCAGCACCGTCGGCTTGGCCAGGCCGTCGAGCACGATGAAGCGCAGCAGATCACCGCGGGACTTCTTGTCGACCTTCATGGTCTCCAGGAGCTTCGGCCACTGATCGCCGCGGTACGTCAGCGGCAGACCGACGGACTCCAGGACGGTGCGGTGCCGGTCGGCGGTCGCGTCGTCCAACCGCCCGGCGAGACGGCCGAGTTCGGCGGCGAAGACCATACCGACCGATACGGCGGCACCGTGCCGCCACTTGTAGCGCTCGTTCTTCTCGATGGCGTGCGCCAGCGTGTGGCCGTAGTTGAGGATCTCGCGCAGGCCCGACTCCTTGAGGTCGTTGGAGACGACCTCGGCCTTGACGCGGATGGAGCGCTCGATCAGCTCGGCCGTGTCCGGTCCGGACGGGGTGCGGGCGGCCTCCGGGTCCGCCTCGATCAGGTCGAGGATCACCGGGTCGGCGATGAAACCGGCCTTGATGATCTCGGCCAGGCCGCTGACGTAGTCGTGGACGGGCAGCGAGTCCAGCGCGCCGAGGTCGCAGAGCACACCGGCCGGCGGGTGGAAGGCGCCGACGAGGTTCTTGCCCTCGGCGGTGTTGATGCCGGTCTTGCCGCCGACGGCCGCGTCGACCATGGCGAGGACCGTGGTCGGGATCGCGATCCAGCGCACCCCGCGCAGCCACGACGCCGCGACGAAGCCGGCCAGGTCGGTCGTCGCCCCGCCGCCGACGCCGACGATGACATCGGTACGGGTGAAACCGGTCTGGCCGAGCGCCTTCCAGCAGTACGCCGCGACCTCGACGGTCTTGGCCTCCTCGGCGTTGGGTACCTGGATGGCGACGGCCTCGTACCCCTGGTCGGCGAGGTCCTGGCGGACCGCGTCGCCGGTCTCGGCGAGCGCCTCGGGGTGGATCACGGCGACACGCTTGGCCTTGGAGCCGATCAGCCCGGGGAGTTCGCCCAGCAGCTGCCGGCCGACGAGCACCTCGTAAGGATCGGTGCCCGCGGTGCCGCCGACCTGGATACGGGTCACTGCCTGCTCGGTCATACGTCCTTCAATTCGAGTGCGTCGAGGACCGCCTGCGCGACCTCTTCGGGGGTGCGGTCGTCCGTGGCGACGACGACACGCGCGACTTCGGTGTACAGATGCCGACGGGCCTCCATCAGCTCGCGCCACTGGCGGCGCGGGTTGACGGCGAGCAGCGGGCGGGCGGTGTTGAGCCCGACGCGGCGTACGGCCTCCTCGACGTCCATCGACAGATAGACGACGGACAGACCCGACAGCAGCTCGCGGGTGCCCTCGTCGAGGATGGCGCCGCCGCCGAGGGACAGGACGCCCTCGTGCTCCGCGACGGCGTGACACACCGCAGCACGCTCCAGCTCGCGGAAGTGCGGCTCACCTTCCTCGATGAAGATGTCCGCGATCTCCCGGCCCTGGGCGGCCACGATGTCGGCGTCGGTGTCCCGGTACCCGGTGCCGAGGCGCTCGGCGAGGAGGGCGCCGACGGTGGTCTTGCCGACGCCCATCGGCCCGATCAGAACGACCCGCGGCCCGGCGGCCTCACGTGCGTCGCGTGGGTCGCGTGCGTCGCGTGCGTCGCTCACCGGATGGCCAGGTGGTCGAGGTACGACTGCACATTGCGGCGGGTCTCGGTGACGCTGTCCCCGCCGAACTTCTCGGCGACCGCGTCGGCCAGGACCAGCGCCACCATGGCCTCCGCGACGATGCCGGCGGCCGGCACGGCGCAGACGTCGGAGCGCTGGTGGTGGGCGGCGGCGGCCTCGCCGGTGCTGACGTCGATGGTCTTCAGCGCCCGGGGCACGGTCGCGATCGGCTTCATCGCCGCCCGTACGCGCAGCAGCTCGCCCGTCGTGAGACCGCCCTCGGTGCCGCCGGAGCGGCCGGAGGTGCGCTTGATGCCGTCCTCAGTAGCGACGATCTCGTCGTGCGCCTTGGAGCCGGGGACGCGGGCCAGCTCGAAGCCGTCGCCGACCTCGACGCCCTTGATGGCCTGGATGCCCATGAGGGCAGAGGCGAGGCGGGCGTCGAGACGCCGGTCCCAGTGGACGTGCGAGCCGAGGCCGACGGGCACGCCGTACGCGAGCACCTCCACCACACCGCCGAGGGTGTCGCCGTCCTTGTGGGCCTGGTCGATCTCGGCGACCATCGCCTTCGACGCGTCCGCGTCGAGGCAGCGGACCGGGTCGGCGTCCAGCTTCTCGACATCGGCGGGCGTCGGGTAGACGCCGTACGGGGCCTTCGCGGCGGCCAGCTCCACGACATGCGAGACGATCTCGATGCCCGCGGTCTCCTTGAGGTAGGAGCGGGCGACCGCGCCGAGGGCGACGCGCGCGGCGGTCTCCCGGGCGCTGGCGCGCTCCAGGATGGGCCGGGCCTCGTCGAAGCCGTACTTCTGCATACCGGCGAGGTCGGCGTGGCCGGGCCGGGGGCGGGTCAGCGGGGCGTTGCGGGCCAGTTCGGCGAGCTCGGCCGGGTCGACCGGGTCGGCCGCCATGACCTTCTCCCACTTCGGCCACTCGGTGTTGCCGACCATGACGGCGACGGGCGAGCCCATGGTGAGGCCGTGGCGCACACCGCCCAGGAAGGTGACCTCGTCACGCTCGAACTTCATCCGCGCACCGCGTCCATAGCCGAGGCGCCGCCGGGCAAGGTGGTCCGCCACCATCTCCGTGGTGATCGGGACACCGGCGGGAAGACCCTCCAGCGTCGCCACCAGTGCGGGGCCGTGCGACTCCCCCGCGGTCAGCCAGCGCAACCTGCTCAACGGTGCTCCTCATGCTCGCGCCTGGAACTGCGACGGCGCGACCGGGTGCGCGGCCCTGGCCCGCCTCCCCTGATCCTCCCACGTCCGGCCCCCGGACCAGGCCGGTGGTCCAGCAGGCGGACGTGATTGCGACGGGCGGCGGCGCGAAATCAGCGTGCGGCGAGCGCTTCCTCGCCCGCCGCGCGCATGGCGGCGAGCGGCGCCGGGGAGCGGCCGGTCATCTGCTCGACCTGGAGCACGGCCTGGTGCACCAGCAGGTCGAGGCCGCCGACGACGGAGCCGTCCTGCTCGGCCCAGGCCGCCGCGAGCGGGGTCGGCCACGGCTCGTAGAGGACGTCGAAGAGGGTGCCGGGGCGGTCGGGAACGTACGGGACGAGGGCGTCCGTCGCTCCGGCGGGGGTGGTCGCGACGACGAGCGGGGCGTCGAAGGCATGACCCGCCTCCGCCCAGTCGGCCGTGTGCACCTCGACGCCCAGCCGCTCGCCCCAGCCGCGCATCTCCTCGGCCCGGACATGGCTGCGTACGTAGGCGGTGACCGGGCCGGTGCAGATCCGGGCGAGCGCGGCGAGCGCGGAGGACGCGGTCGCACCGGCGCCGAGGACGGCGGCGTACTCCACCTTCTCGACGCCGCGCTCGCGCAGCGCGGCGACCATGCCGGGGATGTCCGTGTTGTCGCCGGTGCGGCGGCCGTCCTCGGTGAAGACGACGGTGTTGACGGCCTCGACGGCGGCCGCGGTGTCGCTGACCTCGTCCAGCAGCGGAATGATCGCCCGCTTGAGCGGCATGGTCAGGGACAGCCCTGCCCAGGAGCTGTCGAGCCCCGTCACGAAGCCCTCGAGATCCGCCTCGCTCACCTCGAAGCGTTCGTACGACCAGTCGCTGAGGCCGAGTGCCGCATACGCGGCGCGGTGCAGCACCGGCGACAGCGAGTGGGCGATGGGCGACCCTAGGACCGCGGCCCTGCGGGCCTCAGCCGTTACCCGACTGTTCATTGAACTTGTCCTTCAGCTTCTGGAACTCGGCGATCGTCTTGGCGAATTCCGTCTTGTGCTTGCCGTCGGTCGCCACGAAGTACATCCAGCCGTCCTTGGTGGGACTCAGGGTCCCCTGCAGTGCCTGCAGGCCCGGGTTGCCGATGGGCCCGGGGGTCAGCCCCTTCCGCGTGTACGTGTTGTACGGGTCCTTGTTGCTGTTGATCTCGGCTTCGCCGATCTTGATGTCGCTCCGGCCCTTCAGATAGTTGAAGGTGGAGTCGAACTGGAGCAGCTGATTCGTCTCGGTGTTGGTCGGCTTCAGGCGGTTGTAGACGACCTCCGCCATCTTCCGGTAGTCGTCCTGCGTCTTGCCTTCGGCCTGCACCAGGCTGGCGACGGTGATCAGTTCCCAGGGCCCTTCGAGGCCGAGCTGATTCGCCTTGGTCTCGACGCCGGCCTTGGTGTATTCCGCCTTGGCCCGGGCGACCATCTTCGCGAGGATGTCCTCCGGCTTGCTGCCCTTGGCGACCGGATAGGTGGCGGGGAAGAGGAAACCTTCCAGCGGGTCCTTGAGGTTCGGGTGGCCCTGCGCCCAGTCGGGCAGTCCGAGATTCTTCGCCTGGGCCAAGGCCACCTTTTTCGTGGTGCCAGGTGCGAGATCGAGCCGTTTGTCGATCCGGGCGTAGATCTGGACGTTCCGCTGCCCCTCGGGAATCGACATGGCGTTGCGGCTGCTGGGATCGAGCATCGCCTTGACCGCATTCGCGCCGGACATCTCCTTTTTCAGGATATATACGCCGGGCTGGATGCTCGTACCTTTGGGATTCTTGTTCTGGGCCGAGACGAACGCGTCGACGCTCTTCACGACGCCGGCCTTCTTGAGGGCGTTTCCGATCTCGGTGCCGCTCGCGCCCAGAGGGATCTCGACCTCGACGGTGCCGGTGCCCGCGCCCTCGTAGTCCGGCGCGGCGCCGAACTGGCCCTGCCAGAACTGGTATCCGACGTAGCCGGCACCGCCGGCTCCACCGACCAGGACCACCGCGACGAACAGGCACGCGAAGCCGTTGCGGCCCTTTTTCTTCTTCTTTGCGGGGCCGCGGCCGTCACGGCCGCCGCGGCGACCGCCCCCTGCCGGGTCGTCGTCCCCGCCGTCGTCGTGGCCGTCGTCACCCGTGAAGAAGGGATGGTCCTCTTCCTGCTGCGGGTCCGTCTGCCAGTCGGGTTCCGGCTCGGGCGCCCGGTGCGGTTCCGCTGCCGGGGCGGTGCGGCGGCCGGGAGGCTGCGGCGGCGGGTAGGCCTCGGGCGTCCCGTAGTAGTCCGCGCCGCCGTACGGGGCGGCTCCCGTGTTCGGGTCGTACGGCATCGCGGGCTGCTGACCGGTGTCCCAGACGGGCTGCTGGCCGGTGTCCCAGACACGCTGCTGACCGGTGTCCCAGGTCTCGCCGTACTGCTGGGGCGGATACTGCTGAGGCGGGTACTGCTGCCCGTCGTACTGCTGAGGCGAGTACTGCTGAGGCGAGTACTGCTGCTGATAGCCCGTCGAGTACTGCGGATCGTTTCCGCTCCCGTAGTACGACTGCGCCTGCGGCTGCTGCGGGTACTGCTGCTGCGGCTGGCCGCCGTAGGACGCAGGGCCGGGTTCGGCCTGCTGTCCTCTCCATCCCTGGTCCCCGTACAGCGGATCCTCGGGATGCCACGGTTCGGAGCCGGGGCCCCGGCCATACTCAGTCATCGATCCCCTAGTGCCGCGAGGCAGGCACCGGACGGTCCGCCTCTACGTTGTGCGGCAGCTGTTCGAACGCCGCCGCATCGCGCGGAACGTTACCGTATCGCGATCAGATGACCACTTCGACGCCCTCGCCGGGCGGATTACCTGATACCCGTTCGGACTCCAGAGCGTTCTGAAGGATGATCACAGCGGCTGCCTGATCGATGACAGACCGGCCCTTTTTGGACTTCACGCCCGACGCCCGCAGGCCCTGACTGGCCGTCACTGTGGTCATCCTCTCGTCCACGAGCCGCACGGGTACGGGGACGATTCCGCGGGCCAGCTCCTGGGCGAACGCGCGGACCTTGGCCGCCGCCGGGCCCTCGCCGCCGCTCAGGGAGCGGGGCAGACCGACCACGACCTCGATCGGCTCGTACTCCTCGACGATCTGCCGCAGTCGCCGGTGGGCGGCCGGGATGTCACGACCCGGCACGGTCTCCACCGGCGTGGCGAGGACCCCGTCGGGGTCGCACGAGGCGACCCCGATCCGTGCGTCCCCGACGTCGATCGAGAGACGACGTCCTCTGCGCATGAGGATCAGGCCGTCTCGGCCACGAGACGCTCGACAGCCTCGATGGCGTCGCCGATCGCGTCCGGGTTCTGGCCGCCGCCCTGGGCGACGTCCGGCTTGCCGCCACCGCCGCCGCCGAGGGTCTTGGCGGCGGTGCGGACCAGCTCGCCGGCCTTGAGGCCACGCTCACGGGCGGCCTCGTTGGTGGCGATGACGGTCAGCGGGCGGCCGCTCGCGGTGGTGAACAGGGCCACGACGGCAGGGCGGTCACCCTGGATGCGGCCACGGACATCGAGGACCAGCTTGCGCAGGTCGTCGGCCGAGGCGCCGTCCGGGACCTGGCCGGTGACCAGGGCGGTGCCGCGGACGTCCTTGGCGGACTCGACGAGCCCGGCGGCGGCCTGGAGCACCTTCTCCGCGCGGAACTTCTCGATCTCCTTCTCGGCGTCCTTCAGCTTGCCGAGCATGGCGGCGATCTTCTCCGGCAGCTCCTCGGAGCGGCCCTTGACCAGCTCCTGGAGCTGGGCGACGACCGTGTGCTCCTTGGCCAGGAAGTTGTACGCGTCGACGCCGACGAGGGCCTCGATACGGCGTACGCCCGAGCCGATCGACGACTCGCCGAGCAGCTTCACCAGGCCCAGCTGGGCGGTGTTGTGCACGTGCGTGCCACCGCAGAGCTCCTTGGAGAAGTCGCCGATGGTGACGACGCGGACCCGCTCGCCGTACTTCTCGCCGAACTCGGCGATGGCGCCCTGCTTCTTGGCCTCGTCGATGCTCATGATCTCGGCCTGGACGTCGAGCTCACGGGCCAGGACCTCGTTGATCTTCTGCTCGACGTCCGTCAGGACCGTGCCGGGGACGGCGGCGGGCGAACCGAAGTCGAAGCGGAAGCGGCCCGGCGAGTTCTCGGAGCCGGCCTGGGCGGCCGTCGGGCCGAGGGCGTCGCGCAGCGCCTGGTGGGTGAGGTGGGTGGCGCTGTGGGCGCGAGCGATGGCGCGGCGGCGCTTGACGTCGATGGCGGCGTAGGCGGAGGCGCCCACGGTCACCTCGCCGACCTGCACCGAGCCCTTGTGCACGGAGACGCCGGGGACGGGCTGCTGTACGTCGCGGATCTCGATGACGGCGCCGGTGTCGAGCTTGATCCGGCCCTGGTCGGCGAGCTGGCCGCCGCCCTCGGCGTAGAAGGGGGTGCGGTCGAGGACGACCTCGACCTCGTCGCCCTCGGAGGCGGCCGGCGACGGGACACCGTCGACGAGCAGACCGACGATGGTCGACTCACCCTCGGTCGAGCCGTAGCCCGTGAACTCCGTCGAGCCGGAGGTGTCGGCGACCTCGCGGTAGGCGGACAGATCGGCGTGGCCGGTCTTCTTGGCCTTGGCGTCGGCCTTGGCGCGCTCCCGCTGCTCCTTCATCAGACGGCGGAAGCCGTCCTCGTCCACGGAAAGGCCCTGCTCGGCGGCCATCTCCAGGGTGAGGTCGATCGGGAAGCCCCAGGTGTCATGGAGCAGGAAGGCCTTGTCGCCGGCGAGCACGGTGCCGCCGGCGGCCTTGGTCTCGGTGACGGCGGTGTCGAGGATGTTCGTCCCGCCCTTGAGGGCCTTGAGGAAGGCGGCCTCCTCGGCGAGCGCGACCGTCTCGATGCGCTTGCGGTCGGTCTCCAGCTCCGGGTACTGCTGGCCCATGGTCTTGATGACCACGTCGACGAGGGCGGCGACGACCGGCTCGGTGGCGCCGAGCATGCGCATGTTGCGGATGGCGCGGCGCATGATGCGGCGCAGGACGTAGCCACGGCCCTCGTTGCCGGGGGTGACGCCGTCACCGATGAGCATCACGGACGTACGGAGGTGGTCGGCGACCACGCGCATCGAGACGTCCGAGCCATGGTTCTCGCCGTAGCGGACGCCGGTGAGCTCGGTGGCCTTGTCCATGACGACGCGCAGGGTGTCGGTCTCGTACATGTTCTGCACGCCCTGCAGGATCATGGCGAGGCGCTCGAGGCCGAGACCGGTGTCGATGTTCCTGCTGGGCAGGTCGCCGACGATCTCGAAGTCCTCCTTGCCGGAGCCCTCGCCACGCTCGTACTGCATGAAGACCAGGTTCCAGATCTCCACGTAGCGCTCGTCGTTGACGGCGGGGCCGCCCTCGACGCCGAAGTCGGGGCCGCGGTCGTAGTTGATCTCCGAGCAGGGGCCGCAGGGGCCGGGGACGCCCATGGACCAGAAGTTGTCCTTCTTGCCGAGGCGCTGGATGCGCTCGGCGGGCACGCCGACGACCTCGCGCCAGATGCGCTCGGCCTCGTCGTCGTCGAGGTAGACCGTGATCCAGAGCTTCTCCGGCTCCAGGCCGTAGCCGCCGTCCGCCACGGAGCTGGTGAGCAGCTCCCAGGCGTACTTGATGGCGCCTTCCTTGAAGTAGTCGCCGAAGGAGAAGTTGCCGCACATCTGGAAGAAGGTGCCGTGGCGGGTGGTCTTGCCGACCTCTTCGATGTCCGGCGTACGCACGCACTTCTGCACGCTGGTGGCGCGCGGGGCGGGCGGCTTGGTCTCGCCCAGGAAGTACGGCTTGAAGGGGACCATGCCCGCGTTGACCAGCAGCAGAGTCGGGTCGTCCGCGATGAGCG
This sequence comes from Streptomyces sp. NPDC054841, assembly GCF_053611045.1. Lineage (NCBI taxonomy): Bacteria > Bacillati > Actinomycetota > Actinomycetes > Kitasatosporales > Streptomycetaceae > Streptomyces > Streptomyces sp. NPDC054841. Next base: position 12,985 of record NZ_JBSGZO010000179.1, read on the forward strand.
ACGCCGAAGGCACGACGGTGTGCCCGCGCTCCTCGAAGAAGCTCAGCCAGCGGCGGCGGATTTCAGCCGACTCCATCAGTGGTCCTCATTCCGGTTGTACGAGTGCTTCTCGTAAAGCATCTCGTAGTGCTTCTTGTCCTGCTTCTGGTTTTCGGGAGCCCCGAGGCTCCGCTGCGCGGGTAGCCCGCGGTCGGCGGGTGCCTCGATGCCCAGTGCCTCGCCGAGCTCGGTCTCGCGCTGAACCATTCCGGCCCGGACGTCGAGGGCGAAGTCCTTGAGCCGGTGTCCGGTCTCGATCGCCTTGTTGGCGGCCTGCGCGGCCAGGCTCTCGGGGGTCAGCTGCTTGAGTTTGCGATTGACCTTGGTCGTGGCCCACACACCGGCAGCGGCGCCCGCGGTGAACCAGAACGCACGACGGAACATCGCGGCTCAGCCCTTCTGCTTGCGGCGCCTGGCGGCCGGCACGGTGCGGCCGACGATGACCGTGCGCCGGGACTGCGCGGGCGGCGCGTCGGTCTTGTTGCGGCTCATCGCCCGGCGTACGCCGTAGCCGAAGGCGGCGACCTTGACGAGCGGGCCGCCGAAGGTCGAGGCGACGGTCGTGGAGAGCGCCGAGGCGTTGGAGGTGACCTCCTGGACGTCGGAGGCGATGGCGTCGACCCGGTCGAGCTGGGTCTGCGCGGAGCGTACGGTCGCGGAGGCGTCGGCCAGCAGCGGCACGGCCTGCTCCGTCACGTCCGCCACCAGCTTGGTGGTCGCCCTGAGCGTCTGCGCCAGTCTCACCAGCACCACGGCGAGGAAGGAGACCAGGATCGCCCAGAACACGGCCACCAGGATCCCGGCAACCTCTCCACCGGTCACGCTGCACCGCTCTCTGCTCGTCGATGGGCACTTCGAAAGTTGTCCTCCGACCCTATCGCGCCGGAGGTCGCCCCCCGTACCGGATCGGTGGCCCGCGGGACGGGAGTTGCACAGGCCGATTGTACGGACTGCTTACATGTAGGTACGCTCCGTGTCCCATGCGACGGAGCAATCTCCCGGCGGAGCTCAACCGGTTCGTGGGACGCGACGACGAACTGTCCGAACTGGAACGCCTGCTGGCGGACTCCCGGCTGGTCACGGTGGCCGGGGCGGGCGGCGTCGGCAAGACCCGGCTCGTTCTTCGCGCGGCGGCCGACCTGGAGAAACGCTACTGCGACGGGGTGCGGATCGCGGAGCTGTCGGCGCTACGCGACCCGGGGCTGCTGGAGCACACCCTCGTCGAGGCGCTCGGCCTCACCGACCACACCAGCCGGCCCCCGCGGACGGTGCTCCTGGACCATCTCGCCGACCGCGAACTCCTCCTCGTCCTCGACGGGTTCGAGCAGCTCGTCGAGGAGTGCGCCGCGCTCGTACGTGAGCTGCTGCGCCGCGCGCCCGGGCTGCGGGTGCTCGCCGCGGGCCGCCGGCCGCTGCGGATCGCCGGCGAGACCGTCCTGCCGCTGACGCCGCTGACCGGGGACGACGCGATACGACTGTTCGTGGACCGGGCGGCCGCGGCGGCGCCGGACTTCCGGCTGACCGACGGCAACCATGCGGCGGTGCGGGAGCTGTGCCGGCGTCTCGACGGCATTCCGCTGGCCCTGGAGCTGGCGGCCGGGCGGCTTGCGGTGCTCGCCGTCGACGAGGTGCTGCACCGGCTCGACGACCGCTTCCGGCTGCTGACCGGCGGCGCCAGGGGCGAGCTCGCGCGCCACCGGACTCTGCGGACGGCGGTCGGCTGGAGTCATGAACTGTGCACTCCGCAGGAGCGGCTGCTGTGGGCGCGGCTGTCGGTGTTCGCCGGGCACTTCGACCTGGAGGCGGTGGAGTACGTCTGCGGCGGGCCCGAGCTCCTGCCGGAGAACATCCTGGACGTGCTCGCCGAGCTGCTGGCGCAGTCCGTGGTGTGCCGGGAGGAGACCCCCGCGGGGGTGCGCTACCGGATGCTCGACACTCCCCCTACGCCCTGCGGCGTGGGGGGGGACCCCCAGCGCGCGTACGGCGCGGAGTGGCTGGACGCGCTGGGTGACACCGCACGGATGCGACGGCGCCACCGGGACTGGTACATGGGTCTGGCGACCTGGTGCGAGCTCGACTGGTTCAGCCCGCGCCAGGCGGAGGTCGCGGCGTGCACGGACGCCGCGCTGCCGGACCTGCGGGCCGCGCTCGAGCTGTGCCTGGAGAACCCGGAGGAGGCACATCTGGCGCAGTATCTGGCCGGCACGCTCTGGTTCTACTGGGTCGGCTGCGGGCGGCTCGCCGAGGGACGGCACTGGCTGGAGCGGTCGGTGGCTCCGGCGCCCGGCGACGAGGGGCACCACGGCACGAGACTGAAGGCGCTGTGGGTGCTCGGCCATGTGGCGATCCTTCAGGGGGACAGCACGGCCGGGGTGGGCGCACTGCACGAGTGCGGTGAGACCGCCGCCGCGACCGGGAACCGGCTGGCCGCCGCGTACTCCACACACCGCATGGGCTGTCTCGCGCTGCTCGACGACGACATGCCGCGTGCCGAGGAGCTGCTGCGCGCGTCGCTCGCCGCCTACCAGGAGCTGGGCGAGCTGAACAGCAATGTGCTGATGGCGCAGGTCGAGCTGGCCATGGCGCTGGTCTTTCAGGGCGAGCCGGCGGCGGCTGTCGAGCTGTGCGAGGAGGTCCGGGAGATCTGCGCGGAGCGCGGCGAGCGCCGGACCCGCGCCTATGCGCTGTACGTGCTCGCGTATGCCTGCTGGACGCGTGGTGACCACGGGGAGGCGAGGGAGCTGCTGGGCGAGTGCATCGCCATCGACCACACCTTCCGCGATCTGGTGGGTCTGGTGCTGGCGATCGAGCTGCTGGCACTGGTGACCGCGAGCGAGGGGGATCCGGCGGAGGCCGCGGTGCTGCAGGGGGCGGCTGCGCCGGTGTGGGACGCGGTCGGGCTGCCGCTGTTCGGCTCGGGCTATTTCAGCGCGCCGCGCGCGCTGTGCGAACAGCAAGCGGGGGAGGTGCTGGGGACCGAGAGATACGGCGCCTGCCTGCGGGAGGGGCGGGCGCTGACGCTGGACGAAGCCGTGGAG
>NZ_JBSGZO010000180.1:0-16050 GCF_053611045.1 Streptomyces sp. NPDC054841
GCCCGGAAGCGGGGCGTCGTCAGGGCGCAGTCTGGGGCGAAGGGGTGTCGGCGGCCCCTTCGGTGTCCTGCTGCTCCGCGGCGGCCTTGTCCGCCGCCGCGCGCTCGTCCGCGGCGGCGCGGATCGCGCGCCACGCGGACTCCGCCGCCTGCTGCTCCGCTTCCTTCTTGCTGCGGCCGGTGCCGGTGCCGTACGAGACACCACCGACGCGGGCGGCAGCAGTGAAGGTCTTCTCGTGGTCCGGACCGGTCTCGGTGACCAGATACTCGGGCACACCAAGGCCCTCGGCCGCGGTCAGCTCCTGGAGGCTGGTCTTCCAGTCCAGGCCGGCGCCGAGGTTCGAGGACTTCTCGATCAGCGGGTCGAAGAGCCGGTGTACCAGCTCGGACGCCGCGTCGAGGCCCTGGTCGAGATAGACCGCGCCGATCACCGCTTCAAGGGTGTCGGCGAGGATGGATGCCTTGTCCCGGCCGCCCGTGCCCTCTTCACCCCGGCCGAGCCGGATGAAGGAGCCCAGGTCGAGGCCGCGCCCGACCTCCGCAAGTGCACGCGAGTTGACCACCGCGGCCCGCAGCTTGGCCAGCTGGCCCTCGGGCAGATCGGGGTGGGTGCGGTAGAGCGTGTCCGTGACCACCAGACCGAGTACCGAGTCCCCGAGGAACTCGAGCCGCTCGTTGGTGGGCAGGCCGCCGTTCTCGTACGCGTACGACCGGTGGGTCAGCGCACGCACCAGAAGGGCGGACTCGAGCTGATACCCGAGCCGCCCTTCCAGAAGCGTGTGGGACGAGGCCGAACTGATGCTGTCGGACATCGTGCCTCTCACCAGCCGCTCAGACCTCGAGGACCTGGCGCTTGTTGTAGGTGCCGCAGCTCGGGCACGCGATGTGCTGCTGCTTCGGCTCCTGGCAACGCTCACACGAAACCAGGGTGGGGACCGCAGCCTTCCACTGCGACCGGCGGTGGCGCGTGTTGCTGCGCGACATCTTCCGCTTCGGAACAGCCACGGCTACTTCTCCTGCTTCTCGTCGACGCCCGCTTCGGCGCCGCTCATGTTGTCCTTCTCATCGGTTCCGAGTGAACCGGCGAGTCCCTGCAGTGCCGCCCAACGGATGTCGACGGCGTCGTGGTGGTGGTCCGGGTTGTCGTTCAGCCCGATCCCGCAGTCGGGACACAGGCCGGCACACTCCTCCCGGCACACCGGCTGCATGGGCAGTGCGAGCACCACCGCATCACGCAGCACGGGCTCGAGGTCGAACATGCCGTCCTCGAGGGGGATCATGTCCTCGTCCTCGGCGTCGACTGAGTCTTCGGGGGCCGCGTTCTTGCTGCGGCCCCGATCGTCGGCGTCGGGGTACGAGAACATCTCCTGGAAGTCCGCCGCAACCTCATGGCGCAGCGGCTCCAGACACCTTACGCACTCCCCCTCGGCCACGGCACGGGCGGTGCCTGTGACGAGCACCCCTTCCATGACGGACTCGAGGCGGAGCTCAAGCTCCACAGGCGCGCCCTCGGGCACACCGATGACCCCTTCGATGCCGAAGACCGCCGGCGCGCCGGGCGCCGCGACCGAGCGGGAGATCCGCTGGAGCGCACCGGGCCGCCGACCCAGCTCGTGTGTGTCGAACACGAGAGGGTTGCGATGGTCGAGGCGGGCGTTCAGCGTTCTTCCTGCTTTCGGATCGTCCGGGAGGCCGCGATATCAGCGCAGCACCAGACTCCACGCACGCGCGACCGAAGAGCCAGGATACTGGACCGTTCGCTCCAGGCCCAATCCGGTCAGCGTCCCTGCTCGTAGCGCCGCAGCTGTTCCAGGTCGATCATGCTCGTGTCGAAGAAGCTGGTCTCGTCGAGCGCGGCGGCCTGCGGCTGGTGCGGCTGAGGCTGGTGGGCCTGCTGATGCTGCTCATGCTGCTGTCCCCCATAGCCTCCGGCATGGGAGGTGCCCCCAGCGTACGGGTCCTGCTGGCCGTAGCTCTGGGCGTACCCCTGGTCATAGCCCTGCTGCGGTCCCCCATAGCCTCCGGCATGGGAGGTGCCGCCCGCGTACGGGTCCTGCTGGTACGCATACATGTCCTGGGGCTGGGCCTGGGACTGGTAGGCATACGGGTCGGCCTGGGCCGGGTACTGGCCGGGGGCCTGGGCGGCGACCTGGGGCTGCTGGATCTGCGGCTGCTGCTGGACCCGCGGCTCCGGGTCGGCGAGCTCCGCGAGCCCGGCGAGGTAGTCCGCGTCGGTCGTCGTGTGCTGCATCCCGGCCGCGTCCTGGGCGGCGACGTGCGCTCCGAGATCGTCGGTGGCGATACGGCCGTGCAGCTTCTGCCGGCCGCGGCCGACGGCCTCCAGGGTCTTGGAGAGCACGGCCTCGAAGGCGCCCAGCTTGGCGTCGACGTACTCGTCGGCGCGCTGGATCAGTGTCTGCGGGTCCGTGCTGTACTCCGGGGCGTCCTCATCGGCGTAACCCTGCTCATCGAGACCCGGGCCACGGCCGAGCAGCTTCTCGCGGCCGCGGTCGACGGAGCCGATGGTCTTGTTGAGGACGACCTCGAAGTTGGCGAGCTTGGAGTCGACGTAGTCGTCGGCCTCCGCCTTGATCTCCTCGGCCTCCCGGCGGGCCTCGGCGAGGATGCGGTCGGCCTCGTCCTGGGACTGCCGGGCGATGTGGGTGTCGGAGATCAGCGAGCCGCGCTCGGAGTGGGCGGCCTCGATGATGCGCTCGGCCTCCTGGCGGGCCTGTTCGACCATCTGCTCCCGGTCGCCGATCAACTCCTGCGCCTGGGCGAGCGAACCGGGCAGGGCATGCCGTACTTCCTCGAGCATGGCGAGCAGCTCGGCGCGGTTGACCACGCAGGACGCCGACATGGGCATGGACCGGGCGCTCCCGACCGCGTCGACGATCTCGTCGAGCTTCTTCTGCACGTCCACCGTGTGCTCGCCACTCTCTTCAGTCACTACAGCCGGTTTGGAGACGGTCGGGACGACTTTACGGCCAGTCGGCTCCCTCCCCCTACGTCCAGGGGGAATTTGGGGGACCCCCGGACCCCAGCGGGCGTGGGGACCCCCGGACTCCGGGTGACGGTCTGTCAGGAAGTCACTTCGGGGGGAGACGGTCCGTCAGGGCCGCGAGTACCACCGGGGGCACCAGGTGGGAGACGTCCCCGCCCCATGCCGCGACCTCCTTGACCAGGGAGGACGAAAGGAAGCTGTAGGTCGGGCTGGTCGGCACGAACAGCGTCTCCACGCCCGACAGGCCGTTGTTCATCTGGGCCATCTGCAGCTCGTAGTCGAAGTCGCTCACGGCGCGCAGGCCCTTGACGATGGCGGGGATGTCCCGCTCCTTGCAGTAGTCGACGAGCAGGCCGTGGTAGGCCTCCACCTCGACGTTGCCGTACTCGGCGGTGACCTCGCGGATCAGCTCGATCCGCTCATCGACGGTGAACAGTCCCTGCTTGGCCTGATTGATCATCACCACGACGTGTACGACGTCGTACAGCTTGGAGGCGCGGGCGATGATGTCGAGGTGTCCATTGGTGATGGGGTCGAACGACCCCGGACAGACGGCGCGGCGCAACTGAAATCCCTCGCTCTCCGGTCCGGTCATGGTGCGTTTTCGCACGTAGAGGCGGCGCGACCGTACCAAAGCGTCCCTTCGCCGTAGCGACGGGCCCGCAGTGGCTCGATCCCCTCGGGCCAGGCGAATTCACCGCCTCTGGTGCTGCGCTCCACGGTGACTACGGCATCGTCCGCGAGCCAGCCTCCCGAGCGGAGTGTGAGGAGAATCTCGCGAAGATCGTCGTCCGTGACGGCGTACGGCGGGTCGAGGAACACCACGTCGTACGGGGCCGCCGGCGGCGGTCCCTGGACGATCTGCTCGGCCCTGCCGGTACGGACCTCGGCGCCGGGCAGGGCGAGCGTCCTCACGTTCTCCCGGACCGTGCGGGCGGCGCGGCTGTCGGCCTCGACGAGCAGGGCGTGCGACGCACCGCGCGACAGCGCCTCCAGGCCGACGGCGCCCGAGCCCGCGTACAGGTCGGCGACCCGGGTGCCCTGCAGTGTGCCGAGCAGCGACTCCCAGGTGGAGAACAGGCCCTCGCGCGCCCGGTCGGAGGTGGGGCGGGTGCCGTTGCCCGGCGGCACGGCCAGGCGACGTCCGCCGGCCGCACCGGCGATCACGCGGGTCATCTGAGTCCTTCACGAAGACGTTCGTCCGGTCCGGTTCGATCCGGACAGGTCACCTCCACGATATGGGCTGTCGGCAGCGGGGGCGTCAGCCCTTGTCCAGGTACTGCTCGCGATCCTTGTCCAGCAGCGCGTCCAGCGCCGTGCGCAGCTCCGGCAGACGCTCCAGCTCCGGGTCCGCGCCGACGACGGACACCGCTTCCTCCCGGGCCGCCGCGATGACCTCCTCGTCCTCGATGACGGCGAGGACCCGCAGCGACGAGCGGACGCCGGACTGGGCCTGGCCGAGCACATCGCCCTCACGGCGCTGTTCGAGGTCGATCCGGGACAGCTCGAAGCCGTCCAACGTGGCGGCGACGGCGCCGAGCCGGGCCCGGGCGGGACTCGCCTCCGGCATCTCGCTGACCAGCAGGCACAGCCCGGGAGCCGAGCCGCGGCCGACACGGCCGCGCAACTGGTGCAGCTGGGAGACGCCGAACCGGTCGGCGTCCATGATCACCATCGCCGTCGCGTTCGGCACGTTCACCCCCACCTCGATGACCGTGGTGGCGACCAGCACGTCCACCTCGCCCGCGGCGAAGCGGCGCATCACATCGTCCTTGTCGTCGGGCGCCATACGGCCGTGCAGCACCTCGACCCGCAACCCCTTCAGCGGGCCTGCCGCGAGCTGCTCGGCGACCTCCAGGACGGCCAGCGGCGGCCGCTTCTCGGCTTCGTCCTCCGGCGACTTCTTCTTCTGCTCGCCCGCCTCGTCGAGGGAGTCGCCGATGCGCGGGCATACGACGTACGCCTGATGACCGCCCTCGACCTCCTCGCGGACCCGCTCCCACGCCCGCGCCAGGAAGTGCGGCTTGTCCGCGGCCGGAACCACATGGGTGGCAATCGGCGAGCGCCCCGCGGGCAGCTGGTCCAGCACGGAGGTCTCGAGGTCGCCGAAGACCGTCATCGCGACCGTGCGCGGAATGGGCGTGGCGGTCATGACCAGCAGATGCGGTGGTTGCTTGCCCTTGCCGCGCAGGGCGTCGCGCTGCTCCACGCCGAAGCGGTGCTGCTCGTCGACGACGACCAGTCCGAGGTCGTGGAACTGCACCTTGTCCTCGATCAGCGCGTGCGTGCCGATGACGATCCCGGCCTCGCCGGTGACCAGGTCGAGCAGCGCCTGCCGGCGTCCGGCGGCGCCCATGGAGCCGGTGAGCAGCACGACCTTCGTCGCCTGCTCCGCGCCGCCGAGCATGCCGCCCTCGGCGAGGTCGCCCATCATCTCGACGATCGAGCGGTGATGCTGCTGGGCGAGGACTTCGGTGGGCGCGAGCATCGCGGCCTGGCCGCCCGCGTCGACCACGGCGAGCATGGCCCGCAGCGCGACCATGGTCTTACCGCTTCCGACCTCGCCCTGGAGCAGCCGGTGCATCGGATGCTCCGTGGCCAGGTCGCCGAAGATCTCCGCGGACACCTTCTGCTGGCCGTCGGTGAGCGTGAACGGCAGCCGGGCGTCGAATGCGTCGAGCATGCCGTCGGGAACGGGCCTGCGGGCGACCGCGGGAAGCTGCGCGTCCGCGTAGCGCCTCCTGGCGAGGGCGACTTGGAGGACGAACGCCTCGTCCCACTTGAGACGCTGCCGGGCGTCCTCGATGTCCGCCTTGGTCTGCGGGCGGTGGATCTTGAGCAACGCCTCGGGGAGTGAGACGAATCCACGGCCTTCACGGAGCGCGGACGGCAGCGGGTCGAGAGCTTCCCTCGCGTGCGGAAGGACCGCGTCGACGGCTTTGGCGAGCTTCCAGGACTCCAGACCCTTGCAGGCCGGATAGATCGGGATGAGCTTGCCCGCGAAGGCGCTCACCGCGCCCGCCCCGCTGTCCGCGTCCAGCCGCTCGTACGTGGGATGGGCGAGCTGCAGCTTCCGGTTGAACATGGTCACCTTGCCGGCGAACATGGCGCGACTTCCGGGCAGCAGGTCCTTGTGCGGCTTGTGGATGCCCCGGCCGAAGAAGACCAGCTGCAGCCGTCCGCTGCCGTCGGTGATGGTGATCTCCAGCCGCTGTCCGCGCCCGGCGTTGAACTTGAGCACGCGCGCGTCCGCGACCTGGGCGACGACCGTGACATGCTCGTCCAGCGGCAGATCCGCGAGCCGGGTGAGCTGGCCCCGCTCCTCGTACCGACGCGGGTAGTGGTGAAGCAGATCACCGACGGTGTGCAGGTCGAGGTTCTCGGCCATGACCTTCGCGGTCGCGGGACCGAGGGTCCTCTTCAGTGGTTCATCGAGCGCGGACACGCGATCCATTGCACACCACGACACCGACAACCGTCGCGGACCCCTGCATCCCCGCTGGTCACGGCCGTGCCCCCGGCCCCGAGGACGGGGGCGGAGCGGGTGTCTGCGGACGCGCGCCCCGGTGCACCGGCCATATGTCCCGCTTGCCTCCATGGAGAAGCGGCGGGGCGGGCCGGAGCATCGCCACCGGCTCGCCGGACACTCCGAACGGGCCGCGCGGCAGGGCGAGTTCGGCTCGCGGCGGCGCAGTCTCATATCGCCGGTGTTGCCGGTGCAGCAGGTGCAGCCGTGCGACGGCGGCCCGCGACGTCCCGGCGCGGGGTGGCGGGGCTACTCCACGCCGATCAGCAGCGGAGCGCCCTCGCCGCCGTGGTAGATCAGGGTGTCCACCGCCAGGTAGCCCTCCCTGACGTGGGTCTCGAGACGGTCCGCCAACTCCGGCGGGGCGTCGTTCGGGAGGACCAGCGTGACCAGTTCGCCGCCGGCGGAGAGCATGCGGTCCAGGACCGTCTCCGCCGTGGTCGCGAGATCCGCGCCGATCACGGCGACGTCGCCCTCGATCAGCCCCAGCACGTCCCCGGCCTGGCACACGCCCGCCGATGTGAAGGACTGCCGCTCGGCGACGGTGAGTTCGCCGTAGCGCGTCGCCCCGGCCGCCGAGGTCATCGCGACGACGTCCTCGTCGAAGCGGCGCCCGGGTTCGTGGACGGCGAGCGCGGCGATGCCCTGGACCGCGGAGCGGGTCGGGATGAGGGCGACCCGCACGCCCTCCGTGCGGGCCTGCTCCGCGGCCGCGGCCGCCGTGTGCCGCAGGTCGGCGTCGTTCGGGAGGAGAACCACCTCGCGGGCGTGGGCCCGTCGGATCGCCTCGACGAGCTCTCCGCTCGCGGGGGGCTCTCCGGGTCGCGCGAGCACCGTCGTCGCGCCGGCCTCCGCGCACAGGCCCGCCAGCCCCTCGCCCGGGACCACCGCGACGACGGCCCGCTGGACCCGTTCGCGCGGCTCGGGGTGCTCGGCCGCGCCGAAGTGGGTGATCCGGATCCGGTACGGCCGTCCCGCCTCGACACCGGCCTCCACCGCCGCGCCCGCGTCGTCGACATGCACATGGACGTTCCACAGACCGTCGCCGCCGACGACGACGAGCGAGTCGCCGAGCCCGTCGAGCCGCGTCCGCAGCCTCGCCACCGCGGCGTCGTCCGCCTCCAGCAGATAGATCACCTCGAAGGCGGGCCCGCCGTCGGCGCACGGCTCGCCGGCGGCCACCACGGCCGGGTGGGCCCGTACGGAGGGCCGTACCGCCGGCGCGTCCCCCGTCACCGCCTGGACCAGCGCGCCCAGCACCGCCAGCAGCCCTTGGCCGCCCGCGTCCACGACACCGGCGCGCCCGAGCACCTCCAACTGGCCGGGGGTGTCCTCCAGCGCCTTGCAGGCGCGTGCGTACGCGGCTGCCACAGCGGTCGCGTCGTCGTCGGAGACCGCGGCGTCCGCCGCGGCCGAGGCCACGCTCAGGATCGTGCCCTCGACCGGATGCGCGACCGCCTCGCGCGCGGCTTCCGCGGCCCGTCGCAGCGCCTGCGCCACCCCTCCTCGGGGCGACCCGTCCCGCTCGCCCAGGACCTCGGCCATGCCTCGCAGCAGCTGCGCCAGGATCGTCCCCGAGTTGCCGCGCGCACCGATCAGCGCCCCGTGCGCCATGGCCTGCATCGCGTCGGCCGGCACAGGGGCCGAGGAGCCCGTCTCGTACGCCGCGAACACCGCTTCCACGGCCTGCGCCGCGGATTCGACCGTCAGATAGAGGTTGGTGCCGGTGTCTCCGTCCGCGACCGGATACACATTGATCGCGTCGATCTCCTCGCGCTCCCGGCCCAGCGCCTCCAGCGCCAGTGAGCACCAGGTGCGTACCGTGACGGCATCGAGGGTCTGCGGCAACTGATGTCCTCCTTGAGCGGGGCCGGCTGCACCGCAGGGTAGCCCGGTCGTCTTCCGGCGCCTGCCCTTGCGGGCGGTTTCCTCCAACGGGGCAGGTCGTTGTATGCTTTCGCGGTCGCCTGGCAAGAAGCCGGGCGAATCCACTGCTTGAGCCTTAAGGCACGAACCGGTCACCCGGGGTCACGGTTGGGGCACAGACAGGGGTGGAGTCGCCGTGCTACCGATGGTACGGCGTGGGTACGTGTCGTCGTGCCCGTGCTGGAGCGGTCCGCTCCGGCAGATGCGGCCCATACGTCACCTCCAGTGACGGGCAGGAGCTGCGATCCCGGCGTAGAGTCGTCTACGGCTGGGAAGGCGACTGTAAGTGCATCTGAAGTCTTTGGAGTGACCCGTGGCTGCCAACTGCGACGTCTGCGGCAAGGGGCCGGGCTTCGGCAACAACATTTCGCACTCGCACCGCCGTACGTCCCGTCGCTGGAACCCGAACATCCAGCGCGTGCGTGCCGTGGTCGGTCGGACGCCGAAGCGGCTCAACGTCTGCACCTCGTGCATCAAGGCCGGCAAGGTCTCGCGCTAAGTGATGCTCCCCGCGTTCGTGCGGGGATGATCCCGCCGACGTTTCGTCGTAGCGCAGCCCCTGCGGTTGCCTTGAAAGCCGGTCCACCTCGGTGGACCGGCTTTTCGCGTTTCCACGGGCCGTTCTGCGGAGCGCTCTACGGGCCGTTCGCGGCCGGTTCTGCGGACCGGTCTACGAAGAGGCCGGTCCGCCTCCACGGACCGGCCTGTCCGCCCAGGCCCTGTCAGGCCTGGCGGAATCGCCAACCGTGATCCACCGGGCCGATCCCGCCGCCCAGCGCGAAGCCCGCGGCGATCGCGCCCGTGACGTACTCCTTCGCGTCCCGGACGGCCTCGGGGACGGATCGCCCCTTCGCCAGCCCCGCCGCCACTGCCGAGGCGAGTGTGCAGCCCGTGCCGTGCGTGTGCCGGTTGTCGTGCCGCGGCGCGCGCAGCCAGTGCACCTCGGTGCCGTCCGTGAGCAGGTCCACGGCGTCGCCTTCGAGATGACCGCCCTTGATGAGCGCCCAGCGCGGCCCGTACGCGAGCACCGCGTCGGCCGCTCGCCGCAGATCGGTCTCGGTCTCCACCTGTACGCCGGTGAGCTGGGCGACCTCGTCCAGGTTCGGGGTCGCCACGGTCGCGGCCGGCAGCAGCTTCGTACGTACGGAATCCAGCGCGGACGCCGCCAGCAGGGCGTCCCCGTGCTTGGAGACACCGACCGGGTCGACGACGACCGGGGCATCGGTCCCGGCCAGCAGCTCGGCGACCGTCTCGACGAGCTCGGCCGACGCCAGCATTCCGGTCTTCACGGCCTGGACGCCGATGTCGTCGACGACACTGCGGTACTGGGCGCGTACCGCCTCGACCGGGAGTTCCCAGGCGCCCTGCACACCGAGCGAGTTCTGCGCGGTGACGGCCGTGATCACACTCATACCGTGCACGCCGAGGGCGAGCATGGTCTTCAGGTCGGCCTGGATGCCGGCGCCGCCGCCGGAGTCGGATCCGGCGACGGTCAGCACGCGCGGCGGCGCCGCGCGGGTCATGATCCTTCCCCGAAGTGGTCCCAGCCGCCCTTGTTCGTCCAGGGCGCCCCGTCCACGGTCACCTGCGGCAGGGCCGACGGGTTGAGCACCTCGCCGATCACCTTCCAGCGGGCGGGCAGTTTCACGTCCGCCGGGAAGGTCGCGACGATCGCGTGGTCTTCGCCGCCGCTGAGCACCCACTGGAGCGGGTCGACGCCCACGGCCTGGCCGATGTCGTTCATCTGCGAGGGGATGTCGATGAGTCCGGAACGCAGGTCGATCCGGACCTTGCTGGCTTCGGCGATATGGCCGAGGTCGGCGACGAGCCCGTCGCTGACGTCGGTCATCGCGGTGGCGCCGAGTCCGGCGGCGGCCGGGCCCGCGTGATACGGCGGTTCGGGGCGCCGGTGGGCCTCGACGAAGGCGCGGGGCGAGCGGAAGCCGCGCGAGAGGACCGCGTGCCCGGCGGCGGACCAGCCCAACCAGCCGGTGTAGGCGACGACATCGCCGGGCTGGGCGCCGGCCCGGGTCACCGGGTCGTGGTTGCGCAGATCGCCGAGCGCGGTGATCGCCACGGTGATGGTGTCGCCGCGTACGACATCGCCGCCGACCACGGCCGCGCCCGCGACCTGGCATTCGTCGCGGATGCCGTCCATCAGCTCGGTGGCCCAGGTGACCGGGAGGTCGGCGGGGACGACGAGGCCGAGCAGCAGCGCGGTCGGTACGGCTCCCATGGCCGCGATGTCGGCGAGGTTCTGCGCGGCCGCCTTGCGGCCCACGTCGTACGCGGTCGACCAGTCGCGGCGGAAGTGCCGTCCCTCCAGGAGGAGGTCGGTGCTGGCCACGACCCTGCGGTCGGGTGCCGCCACGACCGCGGCGTCGTCGCCGGGTCCGAGCCGTACCGCGGGGGTGGAGGTCAGCCGGGAGGTGAGCTCCTTGATGAGTCCGAACTCCCCCAGCTCGCCCACAGTGCCCTTCATCACGTCATGCCCTTCGTCGCCGCGGTGCCGCCGGAAGCTCCGGCCGCCCACCTGTTATTCGTGCGGTAGCGAGCCGTCACCGCTGTAGGTACCGTCGAGTAGGCCCTGTGGCCCGTCAACTTCTGTGCCTTGTACGCCACGCTGCGAGCGCATCGGGGCGCGCAGGTCTCCCCGCGGCCCGCGGCGACGCGATACCGTGGCGTCTCTTCTCCCCACATGATCCTCGTGGCCGCCCTGGAGGTTCCGTGGTACAGGCGTACATCCTTATTCAGACCGAGGTGGGCAAGGCGTCGACGGTCGCCGACACCATCTCCAAGATCCCGGGGGTGATCCAGGCCGAGGACGTCACAGGTCCTTACGACGTGATCGTGCGCGCGCAGGCCGATACGGTCGATGAGCTGGGTCGCATGGTGGTCGCCAAGGTCCAGCAAGTGGACGGCATCACGCGAACGCTGACCTGCCCGGTCGTGCACCTGTAGCCCCCGTCTACGCTTGGCCGGTGATGTCTCCCCGCCGGCTTCTGTCTCTGCCCGCCGCCGCAGTGCTGCTGGCCGCTGCGGGCTGTTCCTCCACGGACGCTCCCGCGTCGATCACGGTTCCCACTCCTCCCGCCGAGGAGAAGACTCTGTGCCGGGCGCTGCACAAGGCGCTGCCGGAGTCCGTGGCCGGCGAGGGCCGTCGGGACCCCGAGCCGCGTTCCGAGCTGACCGCCGGGTGGGGGGACGCCGCGATCGTACTGCGCTGCGGGGTCCCCCGGCCCGCGGGTCTGCTGAGCGAGAAGGCGGACGGTGTGGTGGTGAACGGCGTCGAATGGTTCGCCGAGGAACTGGCGGACGGTGCCCGGTTCACCACCACCTACCGCAAGACCTATGTCGAGGTGACGCTGTCGAAGCGGTTCACCGACATGGGACCGCTGACCGACCTGGCGGGACCGGTCGGGAAGACGGTCCCGTCACGTTTCGAGGCGGTCCCGGGCGCACCCCGCACCCCGGGCGCCCCTTAGATCCTGATCGGGTCAGATCCTGGTCCGGTCAGATCCTGATCCGGTCCGATCCTGTTCCGGTCCGATCGGCCGGACACTCCCTAGCGCAGGCCCGTCGAGCGCCGCAGCGCCGCCTGGATCAGCCGGTCGACGAGCTCCGCGTAGCCGACACCGGTCTCCTGCCACATCCGCGGGTACATGGAGATCGGCGTGAAGCCCGGCATGGTGTTGATCTCGTTGATCACGAACTCGCCGTTCTCGGTGAGGAAGAAGTCCGCGCGGACCAGTCCCTCGCAGGACGCGGCCTCGAACGCCTCGACCGCGAGCCTCCGCACCTCGGCGGTCTCCTCGTCGGTCAGCGGCGCGGGCACGAGTCCGGTCGCCGAGTCGATGTACTTGGCCTCGAAGTCGTAGAAGTCGTGCGAGGAGACGGGCGGGATCTCGGCGGGCACACTGGCGCGTGGGCCGTCCTCGAACTCCAGCACTCCGCATTCGATCTCGCGGCCGCGCAGCAGCGCCTCGACCAGGATCTTGGGGTCGTGGCGCTGGGCCTCCGCGATGGCCTCGTCAAGACCGGAGAGGTCGTCGACCTTGGTGATGCCGATCGAGGAGCCGGCACGGGCGGGCTTCACGAAGAGCGGCCAGCCGTGCTCGCCGGCGAAGTCGACGATCTTCTTGCGGGCGGCGGAAGGATCCTGCACCCATTCACGGGGCCGGATCACCTCGTACGGGCCGACGGGCAGCCCGAAGGAGGTGAAGACCCGCTTCATGTACTCCTTGTCCTGGCCGACGGCCGAGGCGAGGACGCCCGCGCCGACGTACGGGATGCCGGAGAGTTCCAGCAGGCCCTGCAGGGTGCCGTCCTCGCCGTACGGGCCGTGCAGCATCGGGAAGACGACGTCGACCTCGCCGAGCGCCTTGGGCACGGAACCCGGCTCGCTGTAGACCACCTCGCGGTTGGCCGGGTCGACGGAGAGGACGACGCCGCCCTCGGCCGATTCGGCGAGGTCGGTGACGGAGGGCAGCTTCCGGTCGGCGATGGCCATCCGGTCCGGCTCGTCGGCCGTCAGCGCCCAGCGGCCGTCCGTCGTGATGCCGATGGGCAGCACGTCGTACTTGGTGCGGTCGATGGCGCGAAGTACGGCGCCGGCCGTCACGACGGAGATCGCGTGCTCGGAGCTGCGGCCGCCGAAGACGACCGCGACGCGCGGCTTGCGGCGCGCCTCGTCTCCGGTGGAGGCGAGGTCGTGGCTGTGGGAGGGGTTCTCGCTCATATCGCGACGAGACTACCCTGCCCTTTCCGCCCGCCGAAGGGGCGCGCCCCGCCCCTTCCCGAACCGGGCCCGGCCCCGGACCCCTGCACGCACTTCGGGCGGGCCCGGAACGCACCGGTGCCGTCCGGGTGGCCCGGGTCTCCGTCCCGGGCAGGCCCTGAGAGGCGTGCGGGACGGACAGCCCCTGAGAGCCGTCGGGGGCAGGCTCTAGTGCCGCTCGGGCTTCGCGCTGCGCGACATCAGTTCCTTGAGCGCGACGACCGGCGGCTTGCCCTCGTGGACGATGGACACGACGGTCTCGGTGATGGGCATGTCGACGCCGTGCCGCCGGCCCAGATCCAGTACGGACTCACAGGACTTGACGCCCTCGGCGGTCTGCTTGGTGGCGGCGATGGCCTCCTGGAGCGTCATGCCGCGGCCGAGGTTGGTGCCGAAGGTGTGGTTGCGGGAGAGCGGCGAGGAGCAGGTGGCGACGAGGTCGCCGAGTCCGGCGAGGCCGGAGAAGGTCAGCGGGTCGGCGCCCATGGCGAGGCCGAGGCGGGTCGTCTCGGCGAGTCCGCGCGTGATCAGGGTGGCCTTGGAGTTGTCGCCGAGGCCCATGCCGTCCGCGATGCCGACGGCGAGACCGATGACGTTCTTGATCGCGCCGCCGAGTTCGCAGCCGACGACGTCGGTGTTGGTGTACGCGCGGAAGTACGGGGTCATGCAGGCGGCCTGCAGCCGCTGGGCGACCGTTTCGTCGGCGCAGGCGACGACCGCGGCGGCGGGCTGGCGTTCGGCGATCTCCTTGGCGAGGTTGGGTCCGGTGAGGACGGCGACGCGCTCGGCCGGGGCCTTCGCGACCTCCTCGATGACCTCGCTCATCCGCTTGGCGGTGCCGAGTTCGACGCCCTTCATCAGGGAGACGAGGACCGTGTCGGGGGCCAGCTTGGGCGCCCATTCCGTGAGGTTGGCGCGCAGGGTCTGGGAGGGCACGACGAGGACGGTGAAGTCCGCGTCGCGGGCGGCCTCGGCGGGGTCGGTGGTGGCCCGTACCGCCTCGGGGAGCTGGAATCCCGGCAGATAGTCGGGGTTGGTGCGCGTGTTGTTGATGGCGTCGACGAGTTCTGCGCGGCGGCCCCACATGGTCACCTCGCAGCCGGCGTCGGCGAGCACCATGGAGAAGGCGGTCCCCCAGGATCCGGTGCCGAACACGGCGGCCTTGACGGTGCGTGTCACTTGGTTCCCTCCCCGGCGGCCTTCCGCCGCTGTTCCGCGCGGGCCGTGCGGTGGTCGTACGGCTCGGCGGGTGCCGTCTCGCCGCGTACGTCCTCCAGCAGTGCGGTGATCGCGGCCATGATGACCTCGGTGGCTTCACGCAGCACTTCGGGAGTCGGCTCCAGGCCGTGGAACCGGGAGAGGTCGACGGGCGGCCCCGCCTGCACGATCAGCGTCTTGCGCGGGAACAGCTGGAGCTTGTTCTCCTTGGCGTACGGCGGCATCGCCATATTGGCGCCCCACTGGGCGACCGGGATGACGGGCGCCTTGGTGAGCAGCGCGATGCGTGCGGCACCCGTCTTGCCCGCCATCGGCCACATGTCGGGGTCGCGGGTCAGCGTGCCTTCCGGGTAGAACGCGACGCATTCGCCGCGCTCGATGGCGTCGACGGCGGCGCGGAACGCATCCAGGGCGTTCGTCGTCTCGCGGTACACGGGAATCTGACCGGTGCCGCGGAGCATCGTGCCGACGAAGGAGCCCTTGAAGAGCGCGGCCTTCGCCAGGAAGCGCGGGACACGTCCGGTGTTGTACTGGTAGTGCGCGTAGGAGAGCGGGTCCAGATAGGAGTTGTGATTCACCGCCGTGATGAATCCTCCGTCGGCCGGAATGTGCTCCATTCCTCGCCAGTCCCGCTTGAACAGAACCACCAACGGCGGTTTCGCGATGACCGCCGCCAGGCGGTACCAGAAGCCGATTCTGCGGCGGGACACTCGGACACCTTCCTCTTTGGACCTGGCTGCTGCCTGGCTGCTGGGGGTCAAGTGTCGCCCCAGGCCCCTGGTCTGTCGAGAACACGGTACGCCCCGGCTTCGGGACCGGGGCCGCGGGCCGCCGTGCGGGCAGGCGACAATGGGCCCGTGCACTGGTCACTGGTCGTTCCGCTGAAGCCCCTCGCGCTGGCCAAGAGCAGGCTGACACAGGCCACGGGCGGTGCGATGCGCCCGCAATTCGCACTTGCCTTCGCCCAGGACACGGTGGCGGCGGCGCTGGCCTGCGCCGCGGTACGGGATGTGGCGGTCGTCACGGACGACCCGGTGGCCGCTGCCGAGCTGGCCGCGCTGGGTGCGCGTGTCGTGCCGGACGCGCCCGGTGCGGGGCTCAACGCGGCGCTGGCACACGGGGCCGAGGCGGTGCGCGCGGTGCGCCCCGGCGCGGCGGTGGCGGCGCTCAACGCGGATCTGCCGGCGCTGCGGCCGGCCGAATTGACGCGGGTGCTCACGGCGGCCGCGAAATTTTCGCGGGCTTTTCTCGCGGACGCCGCAGGAATTGGCACGACATTCCTGTCGGCCACGCCCGGCACAAAATTGCACCCGGCTTTCGGCGGGCGTTCCCGGCACCGGCATTTGGCCTCCGGGGCTGTGGAAATCGAATTGGACGGCGTCGAGTCGATGCGCCGCGACGTGGACACCGGGGAGGATCTGCTGGCCGCGCTCACGCTGGGCGTGGGGCCGCGGACGGCCGCGCGGTGCGCGACGGCGCCGATGCCGGGCGCCCGTCACGAGGGCGTCTAAGGGCTGTCCCGTAATCCCCGGCGGGCGCACGACGACAGCTACGGCACCTCGCTGCGTTGTCGGATCGCCCGAATACGCCCAGTATGAGG
>NZ_JBSGZO010000181.1:0-14852 GCF_053611045.1 Streptomyces sp. NPDC054841
CTCCGACCCGCGGCGCAGCCGCTGTCGACTGCCGCGTACTCGGAGGGCGCCCGCCGTCTGTGGCCCGAGGCCTACCTGAACCGCGCGATCGGGTTCCCCAGGTTGCCCACCAGCTGGAGCGCGCCCGACGGGTCCGCGAGATCCACCATCTGCTTGTTGTTGCGCAGCTGCAGCCGGTTGAGGCAGGACAGCGCGAACTCCTCGGCGAACATGTCGTACTGGGCGAACCTGTCGGCCAGCTGCGGCATCGACTCCTGGTACGCGGTGACGCATTCGGCGACCGTCCGCCAGAACGCGTCCTCGTCCAGCACGCCTTCCGTCACCAGCGTGGCGCTGAGGAAGCGGAAGAAGCAGTCGAAGACATCGGTGAAGACCGACAGCAGCTTCATGTCCTCGGGGACCTCGGCACGGACCCGCTCCACGGCCGGCGGAAGGACCGCGTCCGGGTCCATCACACAGATCTCCTCGGCGAGATCCTTGAAGATCGCGCGCTTCACCACGCCGTCCTCGATGACGAGGATGACGTTCTCGCCGTGCGGCATGTACACGAGGTCGTACGCGTAGAAGCAGTGCAGCACCGGCAGCAGATACGCGTCCAGGTAGCCGCGCAGCCACACCTCGGGAGCCAGCCCCGACTCCGTGATCAGCGCGCCCGTGAACGACTTCCCGGAGCGGTCGGTGTGCACCAGCGAGGCCATCGTGGCCAGCCGCTCGCCGCCTTCCAGCGTGGCCACCGGGCTCTCGCGCCAGAGCGCGGCGAGCATCTTGCGGTACGGGGAGAAGCGGTCCGTGGCGGCCTCGTACTCGAGGTGCCGGTAGCCGACCGCCGCGCGCTCCCGGATGATCGAGAAGCGCGCCGCCTTCAGCACGTCGTCGCTCGCGATCAGCGCGGCCAGCCAGTCGTTGATGGCGGGCGTCGCCTCCATGTACGCGGCGGACAGGCCGCGCATGAAGCCCATGTTGATGACGGACATCGCCGTCTTCACATAGTGCTTGGCCGGGTCGCTGGTGTTGAAGAAGGTACGGATCGACTGCTGGGCCAGGTACTCGTCGTCGCCCTCGCCGAGCGGCACCAGACGGCGCTGGGCGATCTCGGCGGCGAAGGTGACGGAGAGCTTGTTCCACCACTGCCAGGGGTGGACCGGCATCAGCAGATAGTCGTCGGGGTCCAGGCCGAGCCCGCGCAGCCGGGCGTCGAAGCGGCCGAGCGTCTCCTCGCCCAGCTCGGCCCGCAGCAGGTTCTCGTAGCCGAGGTCCGTGCAGGAGGTGAAACTCGCGCGGGAGCGGTGCGCGGCGACCCACAGGAGCCGGACCGGGGCCGCGGCCTCGGGGGCGTACCGGTGGTACTCGTGCACGCCGAAGCCCAGCCGTCCGTTGTTGGCGACGAAGCAGGGGTGCCCCTCGGTCATCCCCGTCTCGATCGCCTGGAACCCGGCGCCGGCGAGCGTGGTGGCGGGCACCTCGGGCTTGGTGAGCTTGTAGGCCGTACCGGACAGGGTGGAGGAGATCTCCTCCAGATAGACGGGAAGGACCTCGTCGGACAGGCCCAGTGCACCGCGCAGTTCGGTGAAGAACTCCAGGGCGTCCAGCGGGATCCGGACCCCGTCACGGTGGCGCGAGATGGAGTCCGCGTCGACCTGCCAGTGGTCGAGGGCCAGCCGGCCGGCCGTGAAGCGGTACTCGGTCCTGCCGTCGTCGCTCAGCACCGAGTAGCGGTCGTCTTCATGCGCGCGAGGCGTGAGCAGCCGCTCGTGGGAGAACTCGGCGAGACCCTTGCGGATCAACTGCCGGTTGGCCTCGGCCCACAGCTCGGGGGTGAGGTGGGAGACGCTGTCGATCGGGGCGCTCACCGGGCCACCCCCTCGGCAGCCACGGCCGCCTCGAACTGCTCACGCGTGCAGAAGCTCAGCAGGGCCTTCTTCTCGGGCTTCTGTATCTCGCGCTCGGGTATGAAGCCGACGGCCTCGTTGAGCGCGTGGACGGCCTTGTTCGCCACGTCCGGCTCGACGACGACGCGCTCGGTCGCCGGGTCCGCGAACAGTTCCCGCATCACCGCGGTGATCACGGCACGCGTGAAGCCGTGAACCGGAGTGTCGGTCGGGGCTACCAGGAAGTGCATGCCGACATCGCCCGGCTGCGGCTCGTACAGGCCGACCAGCTCGACGTACGCCGGGTCGTACCGCTCCATGAGGAAGGCGGGCTCGCCGTCGTGGAGGCCGATGAACGCGTCGTGGTGCTCGGCGGCCGCGATCGCCATGTACTCGCGCTCGACGTCGTGGAGTTTGGCGTTCTGCATCATCCAGAAGGCGGCCTTGGGGTGGGTGACCCAGCCGTGCAGAAGCTCGGCGTCCGCGATCGGGTCGAGGGGACGGACGGTGAACGTCCCCAGGGCGGGGGCGGTGGTGCTCATACGGCGAACTCCTGGAACGCGATGGTCTTCTCTACGGGGTAGTACTCGCTGCCGAGCAGCTCACCGATGATGTACGCGTTGCGGTACGCGCCCATGCCCAGGTCGGGCGAGGTGATGGAGTGCGTGTGCACCCCGGCGTTCTGCAGGAAGATGCCGCGCCCGGTGATGTCGATGGCGTAGTTGCGGGCGAGGTCGAAGCGGCCCTGACCGTCCCAGCGGATACGGTCGCGCACGGGCTCCAGGAACTCGGGGGTGACGTACTTGTAGCCGGTGGCCAGGATCAGGCCCTCGGTCTCGATCTCGAAGTCCTTCTCCTGCTCCTCCTGGCGCAGCCCCAGGGTGTACGTGCCGTCCTTGTACGAGGCGGTGTGGAGTGCGGTGTTGGTGAGCAGCCGGGTCGGGACCGGGCCGCCGAGGTTCTTCTGGTAGAGCAGATCGAAGATCTCGTTGATGAGGTCTCCGTCGATGCCCTTGAAGAGGGTCTTCTGCTGCGACTCCAGCCGGTAGCGGGTGGCCTCCGGCAGCGCGTGGAAGTAGTCGACGTACTCCGGAGAGGTCATCTCCAGGGTCAGCTTGGTGTACTCCAGCGGGAAGAACCGCGGGGAGCGGGTGACCCAGTTGAGCCGGTAGCCGTGGACGTCGATCTCGGCGAGGAGATCGTAATAGATCTCCGCGGCGCTCTGCCCGCTGCCGACCAGGGTGATGGACTTCTTGCTCTGCAGCTCCTCCTTGGCCTGGAGGTAGCGCGAGTTGTGGACGAAGTCGCCGTCGAGGCCCTGGCAGGCGTCTGGGACGTACGGCGGGGTGCCGGTGCCCAGGACGAGCCGGCGGCCGCGGTAGGTCGTGCCGTCGGTGGTGTGGACGCAGTACAGCTCGCTTCCGGCGTCGTACGCGACCTTCGTCACCGTCGTGTTGAAGCGGATGCTGCCCAGTTTGGCGGCGGCCCAGCGGCAGTAGTCGTTGTACTCGGTCCGCAGCGGATAGAAGTTCTCGCGGATGTAGAACGAGTAGAGCCGGCCCTTCTCCTTCAGATAGTTGAGGAAGGAGTAGGGCGACGTCGGGTCGGCGAGGGTGACCAGGTCCGACATGAACGGTGTCTGGAGATGGGCGCCGTCGAGGAACATCCCCGAGTGCCATTCGAAGTCCGGCTTGGACTCCAGGAAGACGCCGTTCAGTTCGTCGATGGGCTCGGTCAGGCAGGCGAGGCCGAGGTTGAACGGGCCGAGTCCGATACCGATGAAATCGTGGATGTCACGGTGCTCAGGAGGCGTGGACAAGGTTCTCTCCAAGGTACTGCTCGGCGTGGCCGGCTATCAGATCGAGGACGGCGGCGATGTCCTGCACGGTCGTCTCGGGGTTCAGCAGGGTGAATTTCAGGTACTGGCGGCCGTCGACCCTGGTCCCGGCGACCACGGCCTCGCCGGAGGCGAACAGGGCCTTGCGGGCGTGCAGGTTGGCGCGGTCGATCTCGGCCGGGGAGGTCACGTGCTCCGGGATGTAGCGGAAGACCAGCGTGGACAGCCGGGGCTCGACGACGACGTCGTAGCGCGGGTCGCCGGCCAGCAGCTGCCAGCCCTCTTCGGCGAGGTCGCAGACTTCGTCGAAGAGCTGACCGACGCCGTCGGCGCCCATGACCCGCAGGGTCATCCACAGCTTGAGGGCGTCGAAGCGGCGGGTGGTCTGGAGCGACTTGTCGACCTGGTTGGGGATCCTCTCCTCGACCGTGCGCCGCGGGTTGAGGTAGTCCGCGTGGTACGTGGCGTGGCGCAGCGTCGCCCCGTCCCGGACCAGTACGGCCGACGAACTCACCGGCTGGAAGAAGGACTTGTGGTAGTCGACGGTGACCGAGTCGGCGTGCTCGATGCCCTCCAGCCGGTGCCGGCGGGTGGGGGAGGCGAGCAGTCCGCAGCCGTAGGCGGCGTCCACATGCATCCAGGCGCCGTACTGGTCGCAGAGCCCGGCGATCTCGGGCAGCGGGTCGATGGAGCCGAAGTCGGTGGTGCCGGCGGTGGCGACGACCGCCATCGGGGTCAGTCCGTCCCGCCTGCACTTCGCCAGCTCGGCGGCGAGGGCGACCGTCTGCATGCGCCGCTCCCCGTCGACCGGGACGGAGACGACGGCGTCGCGGCCGAGGCCGAGCAGCGTCGCGGACTTCTGGACGCTGAAGTGGCTGCACTCGGAGGCGAAGATGCGAAGTTTCGACAGGTCGTCCGTCTTGGCCTCTTCGCGGGCGAGCAGCATCGCCTGCAGGTTGGACTGCGTGCCACCGCTGGTGAACACGCCGTCGGCGGCGGGGCCGAGGCCGATCCGGCCGGCGGTCCAGTCGATGAGGCGGCGCTCGATGAGCGTGCCGCCCGCGCTCTGGTCCCAGGTGTCCAGGGAGGAGTTGACCGCGGAGAGGACCGCCTCGCCCACGACGGCGGGGATGACGACCGGGCAGTTGAGGTGGCCCAGGTAGCGGGGGTGGTGGAAGTAGACCGCGTCGCGCAGGTAGACCTGCTCCAGCTCGTCGAGTGCGGCGGAGGCGTCACCGAGGGGCTGGTCGAGATCGACGCCGGCGATCGTGGGAGCGAGTTCGTCGGGGGTCACCCCGGTGAACGGCTGCCGGGTCGTGGCGAGTTTGTTCGCCACCCGCTCGACTCCTTCGGTCACGGAGCGCCGGTAACGCTCCGCCGTTGTGTCATTGAGCAGGTGCGAGCGCATGGTGGGGGTCCTCCCGGTGCGGGGACGTGTCGCCCCCCGGGGAGAGGGGCGAGGGGACGACGTCGAACTTAGGTTAGCCTAACCTAAGTTTCACGCCATGCCGACCCCTCGCGCCTTACGGGACACGGGAGTTGGGTCACACTTCGTCGCGTGGCGGTGCGCTGCCGCGACAGGACTCTGCGGCTGTGTGGCTGCGCGGCTGTGCGGCCACGTGCGGGTTACGCGTCGTCGTCAGGGGTCTCGCGCAGGGCGTCCTCGCTGAGGCCCTTGCGCCAGTAGCCGACGAACGTGACGCGACGGCGGTCGAGTTCACGCTCACCCACCAGATGACGCCGCAGCGCCTTGACCGAGCCGGACTCGCCCGCGATCCAGGCGTACGGAGAGCCGGCGAACTCGGCGGCGCGCACGGCCTCGACGGCGCGGGGGGCACCCTCGTCCCGCACCAGCCAGGTGACTCGGGCGTCGGCGGCGGTGGCCGGCTCCAGCCGGTCCCCGGTGTGCGGGACTTCGAGCCAGGCCTGCGCGCGGATACCGGCGGGCAGCGACTCCAGAATCGCCGAAGCGGCCGGCAGCGCCGTCTCGTCGGCCCAGATCAGCACCGAGTCGGCGTCGTCGGGCAGCCGGAAGCGTACGGCCGTGTTGTCCGGCACCGCGGGGCCGAGGACCGTCACGCGGTCACCGGCGGAAGCTTTCTGCGCCCAGCGGCAGGCGGGGCCGCCGTCCGGGTGGACGGCGAAGTCGATGTCGATCTCGCCGTGTTCGCCGGCCTCGGGGCGCTGTTCCCGCACCGTGTACGAGCGCATCACGGCCCGCACGTCATCGGGCAGCGCCCGCCAGGCGCCGAGCGTGGCGTACATGTCCCCGTCGTCCGACAGCGGGACGACCGGGGCCTCCTGGCCGGGGTGCGGCAGGAAGAGCGAGAGGGACTGGTCGCGGCCTCCGGACTCGAAGTCCGCGAGGGCTTCTCCACCGAAGGTGACACGCACCAGCGACGGGCCGAGCCGCCGCGTCCGAACGACCTGCAGGGGGAAGAAACGGAACGGGGCGGCTACGGCGGTCGTCATGGTCAGGCGACCTTCTTCGCGTTCTCGATGGCCTTCGCCAGGTCCTCGAGGATCGGCGTGCACTTCTCGTACGAGTAGATCGGCTCGGTGACGCGCGGGATGACCTGGCCGGCCTTGACGGCGGGCAGCTGCGCCCACGTCGGCTTGGACTTCAGGGCGTCGGGCTGGATGGCCGAGGCGCGGTTGTCCATCATGATGATGTCGGCCTTGTACTTGTCGACGTTCTCCCAGCTGAGGCCCTCGAACCAGCCGCCGGCGTCGAGCTTGGTGGGCGTCACCAGGTTGACGCCGAGCTCCTTGAAGTAGAGCGTGTCGGTCGGCCGGACCGGGGTGGAGACGTAGAACAGGTCGGCGCTCGCGGAGCCGATGAGCACCTTGATCTCCGGCTTTGCCTTCGCGGCGGCGCGCAGCCGGGCGGCGGCCTTCTCGAAGGCGGCCTTGGCGTCGGCGAGCTTCTTGGTCTTGACGTCGGCGCCGAGGGACTCGGCCAGGTCGACGTGGCGCTGGAGCACCTTGGGCATCGAGTTGTCGGAGGCCCACAGGGCGACGCTCGGGGCCAGCTTGAGGATCTTGTCCTTGGACTGGTCCGGCACGTACCAGAGGGCGTTCTTCTCCCACATGTCGGTGATCAGCACGTCGGGCGCGAGCGCCGCGTACTGCTCGACGTTGAACTCGCCCCAGACGTTGCCGAGGACCTTGACCTTGTTGATGTCGAGGTCGCCCGCCTGGACGTCGCGGGTCTTCGTGCCCTTCGCCTTGTCCTCGACGTACGTCGGGCCGAAGACGCCCTTCACCTCGATGCCGAAGTCGTGGAGCGCGGCCGCCATGCCGGTGAACGCGACGATGTTCTTCGGGGCGGACTTCGTCGTGGCCGTCTGGCCGCGGTCGTCCTTGAACTCCCAGGGGCCGGACTTCTTCGCGTCGGAGGCCGAGTCGCTCTTGTTCTCGGTGCCGCAGGCGGTGAGTGCGACGCCGAGCCCGAGGGCGCCGCCCGCGGCGAGCAGACCGCGACGGGTGAGGTGGGAAGCGCGGGCATTGGGCATGAGGGTTTCGCTTTCGATGCGTGCCGGGGGCGGCCTCTGGGCAAGTTCGAAGGTAGGTTAGCCTAACCTCAGATCTTGTCCAGGGGGAGCCCCCGGCCACGCGACCGAAGCGTTACGCGGACAGGCCCAACTCCCGGGCGATCAGCATGCGCTGGACCTCGCTCGTGCCTTCGCCGATCTCCAGGATCTTGGAGTCCCGCCACATCCTGGCGACCGGGTACTCGTTCATGAAGCCGTAGCCGCCGTGGATCTGGGTGGCCTCGCGCGCGTTGTCGACGGCGACCGTCGAGGAGTACAGCTTCGCCAGCGCCGCCTCCTTCTTGAACGGCTCGCCGTGGACGAGGCGGGACGCCGCGTCGCGCCAGCCGATACGGGCCATGTGCGCCCGCATCTCCATGTCCGCGATCTTGAACTGGATGGCCTGGTTGTCGGCGATCGGGCGGCCGAAGGCGTGCCGCTCCTTCGCGTACTTCACGGACTCGTCCACACAGCCCTGGGCGAGGCCCGTCGCGAGCGCGGCGATGGCGATCCGGCCCTCGTCGAGGATGCGCAGGAACTGCGCGTACCCGCGGCCCTCCTCGCCGAGCAGATTCGCCAGCGGGACACGGACGTCGGAGAACGACAGCTCGCGCGTGTCCGACGCGTTCCACCCCACCTTGGAGTAGGGCGCGGCGACCGTGAAGCCGGGAGTGCCGGACGGGACGATGATCGAGGAGATGAGCGGCTTGCCCTCGGGCGTGCGGCCGGTGACGGCGGTGACCGTGACCAGGCCCGTGATGTCCGTACCGGAGTTGGTGATGAAGCACTTGGCGCCGTTGATCACCCACTCGCCCGTCGCCTCGTCGCGCACGGCGGTGGTCTTCGTGCCGCCCGCGTCCGAACCGGCGTCCGGCTCGGTCAGCCCGAAGGCGCCGAGGACCTCACCGGAACACAGCCGGGGCAGCCACTCGCGCTTCTGCTCCTCCGTGCCGAAGCGGAAGACGGGCATGGCACCGAGGGAGACCCCGGCCTCCAGGGTGATCGCGACGGACGAGTCGACGCGGGCCAGCTCCTCCAGAGCGATACCGAGCGCGAGGTAGTCGCCGCCCATCCCGCCGTACTCCTCGGGGAAGGGCAGCCCGAACAGGCCCATCCGGCCCATCTCGCGGACGATCTCGTAAGGGAACTCGTGCCGCTCGTAGAAGTCGCCGATCTTCGGGGCGACGACGTCGTGGGCGAACTCCTTGACGGTGCGCCGGAGTTCCTCGTGCTCGGGGGCGAGGCGGTGGTCGAGCGACATGACTAGGACTCCTTGTGGGAGGCCGTGCCCGCGAGGGCACGAACGGTGCGGGAAGGGCTGGGACGGCCCAGCCGCTCGGCCAGCCATACGCTGGTGGCGATGAGCCGGTCGAGATCGACTCCGGTCTCGATACCGAGGCCGTGGAGCATCCACACGAGGTCTTCGGTGGCGAGGTTTCCGGTGGCGCTCTTCGCGTACGGGCAGCCGCCGAGGCCGCCGGCCGAGGCGTCGACGGTCGTGACGCCGTGCTCCAGCGCCGCGAAGGTGTTGGCCAGCGCCTGGCCGTAGGTGTCGTGGAAGTGCACCCCGATGGCGCTGGTGGGCACCCCCTCCTCGTTCAGCTGGGCGAGCAGGGCGAGGACATGGCCGGGGGTGGCGACGCCGATCGTGTCGCCGAGGCTGAGCTCGTCGCAGCCCAGGTCCATCAGCTGCTTCGCGACGCGGACGACCTGGTGGACGGGGACCTTGCCCTCCCACGGATCGCCGAAGCACATCGAGAGATAGCCGCGGACATGGATCTCGTCCGCTCTGGCGCGGGCGACGACCGGCTCGAACATGGCGAGCGACTCGCCGATCGTGCGGTTGAGATTGCGGGCTGCGAAGGTCTCGGTCGCCGAGCCGAAGACGGCGATACGGCGCGCACCGAGGGCGATGGCCCGGTCGAGCCCGCGCTCGTTCGGCACGAGGACGGGCAGGGCGACGCCCTGGATGCCGGCGATCCGGGGGAACAGGTCCTCGGCGTCGGCCAGTTGGGGCACCCACTTGGGGTGGACGAAGCTGGTCGCCTCGATGGTCGTCAGCCCGGCGTCGGCGAGGCGGTGGATGAACTCCGCCTTCACGTCCGTGGGGATGACGCCCTTCTCGTTCTGCAGCCCGTCCCGGGGCCCCACTTCATGGATCCGCACCCGCGGCGGGAGGTCCGCGACGGGCACCTCCATCGGCAGTCCGTCAGTCATCGCTCGCCTCCTGGCTCTCCGCGTGCGGGGTGACGACGGCCAGGACCTGGTCCATGGCGACGGTCGTCCCCGGGATGACGTCCAGCTCGGTGACGGTGCCGGCGTGCGGGGCAGAGATGACGTGCTCCATCTTCATCGCCTCGACGACGAGCAGGCTCTGGCCGGCGTCCACCTCGTCCCCGACGGCCACCTTGACGACCGTGACGGTCCCGGGCATGGGTGCGGCGAGCGTGTCCGCGCCCTGCCGCGAGGCGCCGCGCAGGCTTTCGGTCACGGGGTCGTGGTCCTGGACGTGCCAGGAGTCGCCGTCCCGGCCGAGCCAGGTCCCTCCGGGGGCGGTGGCGTAGCTGAAGGTGTGGGTGACGCCGTCGAGTTCGACGGTGACGGTGCCGCCCTCTTCCGCGAGCGCGGCCCGTGTATCCGTAAAGGGCACCCGGACCTCCACCGGGTCGTTGCCCGGGACGCGGAAATGGTGCACCGTCGGGGCCGGTTCGCCGCCGAGCCGCCAGCCGCTCGGGACGGAGAACGGGTCGACCCAGCCGCCCGGGCCCGCGGACGGGGACGGCTGCCGCAGCAGCGCTGCCGCCTCGTAGACCTCGTCCGGGACGCCGTCCGGGACCAGCCCGTCCACCTCCCGCTCCACGAGTCCTGTGTCCAGATCGCCGGACACGACCGCCGGGTGGGCCAGCAGACGGCGCAGGAAGCCCGCGTTCGTCGGGACGCCCAGGGTGACCGTGTCCGCGAGGGCCGCGCGCAGCTTGCGCAGGGCGGTCGCGCGGTCGGGGCCGTACACGATGACCTTCGACAGCATCGGGTCGTACAGGCTGGAGACCTCAGTGCCCTGGCTGAGGCCCGAGTCCGTGCGGATGCCGTCGCCCTGGGGTTCGTGGAGGGCGAGGACCGTGCCGCCGGAGGGCAGGAAGCCGCGGGACGGGTCTTCGGCGCAGATACGGGCCTCGATGGCGTGGCCGGTGAGCGCGATGTCGTCCTGCGTGAACGGCAGCCGCTCGCCCGCCGCGACGCGGAGCTGCCACTCCACCAGGTCCAGGCCCGTGATCAGCTCGGTGACCGGGTGCTCGACCTGGAGGCGCGTGTTCATCTCCATGAAGTAGTACGCGGAGGGATCGCCGCCCGGGACGATGAACTCCACCGTGCCCGCGCCCCGGTAGCCGCAGGAGCGCGCCGCCTGCACCGCCGCCTCGCCCATCGCCGCCCGGGTCTTCTCGTCGAGCAGGACGGACGGGGCCTCTTCGATGATCTTCTGGTGGCGGCGCTGCAGCGAGCACTCGCGCTCGCCGAGGTGCACCACATTGCCGTGACCGTCCGCGAGGACCTGGATCTCGATGTGCCGCGGGCGGTCGATCCAGCGCTCCACGAGCAGCGTGTCGTCGCCGAACGACGCCCGCGCCTCGCGCCTGGCCGCCGCGATCTCGTCCAGCAGGGCCGACTCCACACGGGTGAGCCGCATGCCCTTGCCGCCGCCGCCGGCGGAGGGCTTCAGCAGCACCGGCATGCCGATCTCGCGGGCGGCTTCGGCCAGTTGGTCATCCGTCAGGCCGGATCCCGAAGAACCCGGGACCACCGGAACGCCGGCCAGCCGCACGGTCTCCTTCGCGCGGATCTTGTCGCCCATCAGGGAGATCGCCTCGGCCGGCGGCCCGATGAAGACCAGGCCCGCGTCCGCGCACGCCTGCGCGAACCGGGTGTTCTCCGCGAGGAAGCCGTAGCCCGGGTGGACCGCCTGCGCGCCGCTGCGCCTTGCCGCGTCCAGCAGGCGCTCGACGGACAGATAGCTCTCGGCGGCAGGCGGCGGGCCCAGCCGCACCGCCGTGTCCGCCTCCCGGACGTGCCGGGCGTCGGCGTCCGCGTCACTGAAGACGGCGACGGAGCGGATCCCCATGGCCCGGAGCGTGCGGATGACGCGGACCGCGATCTCGCCGCGGTTGGCGACCAGAACAGTGTCAAACATCAGTCCCTCACATCCGGAAGACGCCGAAGCCGGGCTCACCCAGCGGGGCATTGGCACACGCGGTCAGGGCCAGACCCAGCACCTGCCGCGTCTCCAGCGGGTCGATCACTCCGTCGTCCCACAGCCGGGCCGTCGCGTAGTACGCGCTGCCCTGCTGCTCGTACTGGGCGCGGATCGGGGCCTTGAAGGCCTCTTCCTCGTCGGCCGGCCACTCCTCGCCGCGGCCCTCGATCTGGTCGCGCTTGACGGTCGCGAGCACCGAGGCGGCCTGCTCGCCGCCCATGACCGAGATCTTGGCGTTGGGCCACATCCACAGGAAGCGCGGTGAATAGGCCCGGCCGCACATCGAGTAGTTGCCCGCGCCGTACGAACCGCCGACGACGACCGTCAGCTTCGGCACGCGCGTGCACGCCACGGCCGTGACCATCTTGGCGCCGTGCTTGGCGATGCCGCCCGCCTCGTAGTCCTTGCCGACCATGAAGCCCGAGATGTTCTGCAGGAACAGCAGCGGGATGCCGCGCTGGTCGCACAGCTCGATGAAGTGCGCGCCCTTCTGGGCGGATTCGGAGAACAGAATGCCGTTGTTGGCGACGATCCCGACCGGATGGCCGTGGATCCGGGCGAAGCCGGTGACGAGCGTCTGCCCGAACTCCGACTTGAACTCGGCGAAGCGTGAACCGTCCGTGATGCGGGCGATGACCTCCCGCACGTCGTACGGGGTGCGCGAATCCACCGGCACCGCGCCGTACAGCCCGAACGGATCGACCTTCGGCTCCTCGGCGGGCTCCACCGACCAGGGGAGCGGCCCGCGCTCCGGCAGTGTCGCGACGATGTTGCGGACGATGCGCAGGGCGTGGGCGTCGTCCTCGGCCAGATGGTCGGTGACGCCGGAGACCCGGGAGTGGACCTCGCCGCCGCCGAGCTCCTCGGCCGTGACCACCTCGCCGGTCGCGGCCTTCACCAGCGGCGGGCCACCCAGGAAGATCGTCCCCTGGTTCCGCACGATCACGGCCTCGTCGCTCATCGCCGGGACGTACGCCCCGCCGGCCGTGCAGGAGCCGAGCACCGCCGCGATCTGCGGGATGCGGGCGCCGGAGAGCCGCGCCTGGTTGTAGAAGATCCGGCCGAAGTGGTCTCGGTCCGGGAAGACCTCGTCCTGCATCGGCAGGAAGGCGCCGCCGGAGTCGACCAGATAGACGCACGGCAGCCTGTTCTCCAGCGCGACTTCCTGGGCGCGGAGGTGCTTCTTCACCGTCATCGGGTAGTACGTGCCGCCCTTGACCGTGGCGTCGTTGGCGACGATCACGACCTCGCGGCCGCTGACCCGGCCGATGCCGGCGATCACCCCGGCGGCCGGGGCCTGCCCGCCGTACATCCCCTCGGCGGCGAGCGGCGCCAGCTCCAGGAAGGGCGAGCCCGGGTCCAGGAGGGTGTCCACCCGCTCGCGCGGCAGCAGTTTCCCGCGCGCGGTGTGCCGGGCGCGGGCCTTCTCGCCGCCGCCCAGCCGGGCCGCGCCGAGCTTCGCGCGCAACGTGTCGGCCAGGGCGCGGTGTGCCGCCTCATTGGCCTGCCAGGCGGCGGAGGCGGGGTCTGCCGCGCTCGCCAGCACAGGTGCCTGCTGCATCCGGCAGGACTCCCTTCGTGTTAATGAGCGTTAACCCATTTCCTTCAGGTTAACGAGCGCTAACTGCCTTGTCTAGAATCAATTGCATGAGCACCCGGACCGACTCCCCGACCCGTCGCGAGCAGATCCTCAAGGAAGCCGCCCGCCTCTTCGCCGAGCGCGGCTTCCACGGAGTCGGCGTGGACGAGATAGGCGCCGCTGTCGGAATCAGCGGCCCCGGGCTGTACCGCCACTTCGCAGGCAAGGACGCGATGCTCGCCGAGCTGCTGGTCGGCATCTCCGGCCGGCTGCTGGACGGCGGCAGGCGCCGCGTCGCCGAGGCGGACGGCGTCCCGCAGCAGGTTCTGTCGTCGCTGATCGACGGGCACATCGACTTCGCCCTCGACGACCGCCCGCTGATCACGCTCCACGACCGGGAGCTGGACCGGCTGCGCGACAGCGACCGCAAGCTGGTGCGACAGCTGCAGCGGCAGTACGTCGAGCTATGGGTGGACGTGGTCCGCACGCTGCACCCGGAGGTCCCCGAAGGCCAGGTGCGGGCGGCCGTGCACGCGGTGTTCGGCCTGCTCAACTCCACCCCGCACCTCGGCTCGTACGGGAACGGCCTGCCGGGCCGCGCCTCGATGGAGGCGCTGCTGCGCAAGCTGGCCCACGGGGCGTTCGCGTCGCTGTCCGGGTGAAGCGGGTCCCGGGGGCGGTGCGGGACGGGGCGGGCCGGCGGGCGGCAGCGGCGTCCGGGCTTTGGGACGCCCGGCACGCTCCGCACACCTGACGGCACAATGGGCGCATGCCGATACCGAACCGTGCCGCCCTCGTCGACCACCTCGTCCGCACACGTATCGCCGGAGATGTCGCCACACCCCGCGACAACAACCTCTCCCACTACCGCAAGCTCGCCAACGGAGACCGCCACTACTGGCTGGGCCTGGAGCTCGGCGACCGCTGGAGCGACGAGCAGGACGTGCTGGCCGTCATGGCCGAGCGCTGCGGCGTCAACGACGATCC
Source organism: Streptomyces sp. NPDC054841 (assembly GCF_053611045.1). Taxonomy (NCBI): domain Bacteria; kingdom Bacillati; phylum Actinomycetota; class Actinomycetes; order Kitasatosporales; family Streptomycetaceae; genus Streptomyces; species Streptomyces sp. NPDC054841. Next base: position 14,054 of record NZ_JBSGZO010000181.1, read on the forward strand.
GCAGTACCGGTTCGGACAGGACACCATCGACCCCGAGCTGACCGTCGACGCCCTGGACCGGATGGCGGCGCGGCTGAAGGAGGCGGCCGCCGCGCAGCAGTCGGTGCTGCTCGCGACCGGTCACCCGGGCGGGCTGCTCGATGTGCACCGGCAGACCGCGGACGCGCTCAGATCCGCGGGCTGCGAGATCGTCCGGATCCCGTCCGGGCTCACCGCGGACGAGGGCATGGTCTTCCAGTTCGCCGATGTCGCCATGCTGGAGCGCGGCGCGACGCTGTGGCACACCCATTCGCCGGAACCGATGGCAGCGATTCTGGACGGGCTGATGGGCGCGGGACGGCCCCAGCCGGATCTCGTGGTCGCCGACCACGGCTGGGCGGGCTGCGCCGGGCAGCGCGGGATCGACGCCGTGGGCTACGCCGACTGCAACGACCCGGCACTGTTCATCGCCGAGGCGGAGGGCACCCTTCAGGTGACGGTCCCGCTGGACGACCATGTCACGGACCCGCGTTTCTACGATCCGCTGACGGCGTATCTCCTGGACGCGGCGGGTCTCCTCTGACGCCGGGCGGCCCACCCGCCGCGGGCCGGCCGTGTTCACCCGGGGGGTGACCCCTGGAGTCCCCGCCGGGCCCACCCGTCGCCGCGGGCCGGCCGTGTTCACCCGGGGGAGGACCCCCGGACCCCCCGCCGGGCCCACCCGTCGCCGCGGGCCGGCCGTGTTCACCCGGGGGGTGACCCCTGGAGTCCCCGCCGGGCCCACCCGTCGCCGCGGGCCGGCCGTGTTCACCCGGGGGAG
>NZ_JBSGZO010000181.1:14952-16041 GCF_053611045.1 Streptomyces sp. NPDC054841
GACCCCCGGACCCCCCGCCGGGCCCACCCGCCGCCGCGGGCCGCACCTGATGCACCCCCGGTGTCGCATCCAGGTACACCCTGCGGATCGCCGGGAAGCGCTGGCGCAGCTGCTCCTCGGCGTCCTCGCAGGCCCACTCCACCTGCTCGGCCGACGCGACGTCCCGGAAGTTCACCTTCGCGGCGATCAGGATCTCGGCCGGGCCCTGGATGAGCGTGGTCAGCTCCAGCACTTCGATGATGTGCGGCACGGTGAGCAGCTCCTCGCGCACCGAGTCCCGCATCCGCGGCGGCAGGGGCCGCCCGATCAGCAGCTGTGCGTTGCTCCGGCCCAGCACCCACGCCACGTACACCAGCAGCAGGCCGATGAGGATCGAGGCGATGCCGTCCCACACGCCGGAGCCGGTGAGCTGCGCGCCGGCCAGGCCGCCCGCGGCGAGCAGCAGGCCGCTGATTCCGGCGGAGTCCTCCATGACGACGGCCTTCACCGCGGTGTCGGGGGTGTAGCGCAGATAGCGGCGCGCGGGTGTGCCGAAGCGGGCGGCCTCGCCGCGGATCTGGCGGACGCCGGTCCGCAGCGAGTAGCCCTCCATGACGGCGGCGACGGCGAGCACGATGTACGAGACGAACGGGTCGCCCGGCTCCTCGCCCTGCGTGAGCGTGTGGATGCCGTCGTAGAGGGCGAAGACGGCGCCACCGACGAACGTGGCGACGGCGGCGAGCATCGCCCAGACGTACCGCTCGGGCCCGTAGCCCAGCGGATGCTCGTCGTCGGCCGGCCGCGCGCTCCGTCTGAGGGCGGTGAGCAGCAGAACCTCGGTGACGGTGTCGGCGACCGAATGGGCGGCCTCGGCGAGCATCGCGCTGGAGCCGCTGACGACTCCGGCGACGGCCTTCGCCAGGGCGATGGCGAGGTTGGCCAGCCCCGCCACGATCACGGTGAAGGCGCTCTCGGGCGCCTCACCCGGATCGATCCGTTCCGGGGGCGGAACGGGGGCGTCCGCCGGGTCACCGGTGATCTGCTCGCTCGCCATGTCTGGGAGCGTATGTCCGTTATCGCATCGTTGCGCGGCCGTGGAGGAGCCACGGC
>NZ_JBSGZO010000182.1:0-16040 GCF_053611045.1 Streptomyces sp. NPDC054841
CCGTTACTCGGGACTGCCCACTGCTCACCGCGTCCGTCCGCAGGCGGTCGGGATGGCCCCGCCCGTCTGCGGGCGGGGCCATCTGGAGCCGTCAGGGACCATCAGGGGCCGTCAGGGAGATCTACCGGGACAGCATCCTGTTGGACACCGCTTCCGGTACCGGGGCGTAGCCCGTGGCCCGGGTGGTGAAGGTTCCCCGGCCCTGGGTACGGCTGCGCAGGCGAGTCGCATAGCCGAACAACTCGGCCAGCGGCACGGTCGCGGTGATCACCGCAGTGCCGGCCCGTGCGGTCGAGCCCGAGACCCGGCCGCGGCGGGCCTCCAGATCGCCGAGCACCCCGCCCACGGCGTCGTCGGGCACGGTGACCGTGACCTCAACCACCGGTTCCAGGAGGGCCATCGCGCCGGCGCGCAGTGCCTCCCGAAGCCCGAACCGGCCTGCTGTCCGGAACGCCATCTCCGAGGAATCCTTGGAATGGGTGGCTCCGTCGGTCAGTGTGACCCGCAGTCCGATCACCGGGTGGCCGCCGAGGGGACCCTCGGCCAGAGCGTCCCGGCAACCGGCCTCCACCGCGCGGATGTACTCCTGCGGAACCCGGCCACCGGCGACGGTCGAACGGAACACGAAGTCCCTCGCGCCGCCACCGGTGTTGCCTACGGTGTTGCCCGCGGCGGTGTCGTCGGCGGCAATCTCCAGCGCCTCCACGTCGAGGACGACGTGGGCGAACTGACCGGCGCCACCGTCCTGCTTGACGTGCCGGTACACCAGCCCGGACACCCCGCGGGCGACCGTCTCACGGTAGGCCACCTGCGGTCGGCCGACGCCGACATCCAGCCCTTGGGCGCGACGGATCTTCTCCACCGCGACCTCCAGATGCAGCTCGCCCATACCCGACAGCACCGTCTGACCGGTCTCGGGGTCGGTCCGGACCGCCAGTGAAGGGTCCTCCTCGACCAGCCGTGCCAGTGCCGACGTCAGCCGATCGACATCGAGCCGACTGCGGGCCTCGACCGCTACGGAGACGACCGGATCGGCCACGGTGGGCGGTTCGAGGACCAGTGGCGCTGCGGCTGTGCACAAGGTGGCACCGGCGCGGACGGCCTTCAGCCCGATCACGGCGACGATGTCCCCGGCCACCGCCTGGTCCACCTCCGCGTGCCGGTCGGCCTGTACCCGCAGGATCCGGCCGATCCGCTCGGTGCGGTGCGCGCCCACGTCCAGCACTGTGTCTCCCTTCCTGATCGTTCCTGAGTACACACGCAGGTAGGTCAGCCGTCCCGTGGCGGTCGAATTCACCTTGAAGACCAGCGCGGCGAACGGCGCCCCCGGGTCGGCGACCCGCTCCTGCTGCGTGCCGCCCAGGGTGCCTCGTACCGCCGGCACGTCCAGGGGCGACGGGAGGTACGCGACGACGGCCTCCAGCAGCGGCTCGATCCCGCAGTTGCGGTAGGCCGATCCGCACAACACCACCACGCCCTCACCGCTGCAGGTCAGGTCGCGCAGTGCGGCAGCCAGAGTCCGTGCGGAGAGCGTCGACTGCGCACAGAACTCCTCCAACGCGACCGGGTGGAGTTCCGCCACCGCCTCCTCGAGCAGTCGGCGGCGCCGGTGCGCCTCTTCCCGCAGGGCGTCGGGCACCGGGCCCTCCTCGAACGTGTCACTGCCCGCGCGCCAGACCATCGAGCGCATACGCAGCAGATCCACCACTCCGGTGAACGCGTCCTCCTGCCCGATCGGCAGCTGGACCACCAGCGGAACCGTGTGCAACCGCTCCCGGATCGACTCGACCGCCGTGTCGAGGTCGGCACCGGCGCGGTCCAGCTTGTTGATGAACGCGATCCGCGGCACGCCATGCCGGTCGGCCTGCCGCCACACCGACTCGCTCTGCGGTTCGACCCCGGCGACGGCGTCGAACACCGCGACCGCGCCGTCGAGCACCCGCAGCGAGCGCTCCACCTCGTCGGAGAAGTCGACGTGGCCCGGTGTGTCGATCAGATTGATCCGGTGACCGTCCCAGACACAGCTCACCGCTGCGGCGAAGATGGTGATCCCACGATCGCGCTCCTGTGAGTCGAAGTCGGTGACGGTCGTCCCGTCGTGGACCTCGCCCCGCTTGTGCGTGGCGCCGGTGACGTACAGGATCCGTTCGGTGATGGTGGTCTTGCCTGCGTCAACGTGGGCGAGGATGCCCAGATTACGGACGCCGGTCAGTGGACTGGTGGGATTGCGTTGCAGGTCGGTACGCACGGCCCGAGGCCTTTCAGGGTGATCGAGAACAGGGCAGCGCGATTCCCGGACGAACGGCCCGGATCAAGTCGGCAGAGTCCCCTGATGCAGCGCGACCGCATCGGGATGCATCCGGCCGGTCGGCTTCAGCGGCCGGACAGCGGTCGGACGGGGAGTCAGATGTTCGTCTCGGACGTCCGGTGGCGGCCGCGCAGCCGGCACCGGGCAGACGAAGACATCAGGATCACGTCGTACCGTGACCGGGGAACAACGACGGTGGTGCGGTAACACACGGTCGGGCTCCCCTCAGTCGTCGAAGCGCGCGCTGCGATGTCGTTTCAGCGCGCGAGGCGAGTGTAGTGAGCCCGACTGGGCGCCGGCACCGGATTATTCGTCCCCCGGGGACCGGACGGACACAGTGGGACAAGAGGCCCTTCCGGTAATCTGAACGGGAGGCGGACACGATGACATACCCCAGCTCCGATCCCACTCCGGACGACCTGGTCAGGGCCTCCCGCGCCGCAGGTGTGACCGACGAACGCCTCCTTCACGTCCTGCTGGTCACCCCGCGCGCCGCATTCGTCCCCGCCTCCCACAAGGCATCGGCGTACGTGGACGTTCCTGTTCCCATCGGCCACGCTCAGGTGACGACGCAGCCCTCCCTGGTCGCCATGATGATCGATGCGCTCGGCCTCACCGGAAGCGAGCGTGTCCTGGAGATCGGTACCGGCCACGGCTTCCAGACCGCCCTCCTCGCCCGGCTGGCCACCTACGTCGTGAGCGTGGAGCGGTGGCCGGACCTGGCGCAGGAGGCCCAGGGCAATCTCCTCGGTGAGGGCGTGGAGAACGTCGAGATCGTCGTCGGCGACGGGACGCACGGTGTGCCCGAACTCGCCCCGTACGATGCGGTCATCGTCTGTGCCGCCTTCCCGCACGTGCCGCCGCCGCTGATCGCCCAGCTGCGTATCGGGGGCCGTCTGGTCCAGCCGATCGGGCCGGGCGGTCAGGAGGAGGTCGAGGTGTACGAGCGGAAGGCCCACGGTCTGGTGCGCTGTGGGGTCGTTGTGGCGGCACACTTCGTCCGGCTGTACGGGGCCTACGGATATCCCCCGGCGGCCCCGTTCGGGGAATCCGGCCGACATGGGTGACGCCGTGGCGGTCCTCGGCATCGACGCGTGCCCGGGCGGATGGGTGGCGGTCGAACTTCGTGAGGGGCGGTTCGCGGGCGCCCGAGTCGGCACCTGCCTGCGGTCGCTGCTCCGCGAGGCCGGGAATGCCGCCGTCGGCGTGGTGGCCGTGGACATGCCGCTGGGACTCCTCGACGCGGGGTGGCGGCGCGCGGACACGGAGGCGGCGGCTCTGCTCGGCCGGCTGAGGGGCAGTGTCTTCCGGGTGCCGCCGCATGCGGTGTGGCAGGAGGAGGACTACGAGGCCGCGAACCGCCGGTGCCGGGAACTCACCGGATCCGGACTGAGCCGCCAGAGCTGGGGGCTCGCCGCCAAGCTGCGGGAGGCGAACGACTGCCTGGCCGATACCGGGGGCGATCGTCTCTTCGAGGTGCACCCGGAGGTGTCGTTCCGGGCGCTGGCGCAGGGAACACCGCTCCCCCACCGCAAGAAGAGCTGGGCGGGACAGATGACCCGGCGCTCGCTTCTCGCAGCAGCCGGGATCGTCCTTCCCGACGATCTCCAGGACGCGGGACGCGTGCCCCCGGACGATGTGCTGGACGCGGCGGCCGCAGCATGGAGCGCGCATCGCATCGCCCAGGGCCGCGCGCAATGCCTCCCGGACCCGCCGCAACACGACCGCCGGGGCCGGCCGATCGCCATCTGGTTCTGACACTGCCGGGCACTGCCGGACGCTGCCGGGGTGGACGCCCGTGCGGTCCTACTTCAGGAAGTAGAGGTTGCCCTTCTCGATCATGTGGTTCGCGTAGATCCGGCCCAGGGTGGGGTTGTCCCGGTAGAAGCCCACGTGACCATTGGACATGTCCACGACGACCGGCCGCGCGAAACAGGCGAAACGATTGCGCTGCTGCTCCTGTGCCCACGCCATGGCCGCGGGGTCGACCCGCTCGCTCACCAGGACCGGGAAGGCACCCACACCGGTCTGCAGCCCCACCGGCAGGCCGCCCTTGTTCTTGCGGGCGTAGTCGAGGACCTGCCAGGTGAAGGCCTCGATGGCCGGCACGGTGATCTCGGGCACGGCCGCGACCACAGTGAACAGGTGCAGCTTGGTGGCCGCCCACTTCATACGGAAGTCCGCGCGTCGGCCGATGAGGACGGGTGTGCCTCCCCAGTGCTCCCAGCGCGGGGCGCACCCGTCGGTCGCCAGCCGGTGCTCGACGAATCGAAGGTAGTTCTGTACCGGTGTTGCTTCGTTCATGCGCAGATCATCGCTCAGGGCGTTCTCCTCGGGTCCACCGGGCCCGGGTCCTCACGGCCACGGCGCGGGCGTCGGCCACCGAGGCCGGCCACAGAAACCCGCTGGAAAGACCCGCCGCGCGGGTGCGGGAGACCAGCGCTCTCCATGTCCCCGCGGCGACGCAACCGCAGGAATTCGGCCGTCCGCCGTTCGGCCACGGACCGCACGATCCGCCGGTCCGGCATACACTCGGCAGCCGCTTCCGATCCAACGACGGAGCGGAACCGATGGGAGAGGACTGATTGACCGTGTGGCAGGAAGCGCCGATCTACGACCGGCTCGTCACGGAGCTCGGGGACGTTCCCGCGCAAGTGCGCAGCGAAGCCGAGCGCACTGTTCGCGAGCTGGAGCGTGTGATCCGGCCGAGCACGCCCATGGGCGGCGGGTTCCCTCCGCCGGTACGGTCCTTCGCACCAGGACAGTGATCCGGCAATTCCCTTGAGGCCGGCGGTCGTGCCCCCGCGGAGTACGTGACGTCGCGGGCCGTCGTTGGCACTCGCTCACGTGGACGGGCCCGCAGCACCATGTGCGACGGGCCCGTCTCTTCGTAGCCGAGGCGGGATTCGAACCCGCGACCTCTGGGTTATGAGCCCAGCGAGCTACCGACCTGCTCCACCCGGCGGCCTCCACTGTAGGACGGCGCGAACACGCCGAGCGAGTGGTTTTCTGCGGCGGCATTGACGTCACTCGACGTGCGCGGCGAGAAAGACATGCCGGGACCGAACAGGACCGCCCTGGTGCCCGGTTGCCCGGCCGCGGTTCCCCGACCGGAAAGCTCAAATGTTGCTCTGAACTCCCGCTGGGGAGGGTTGTGCGCTTCCTCACAGGCGAAATTGCCAGCAGCGGGGTGCACGAAGGGGGATCGGCATGAGAAAGGTTTTCCGGCCGGCAGCGGCTGCGGAGGTGCCACGGGCCCTGGACGCGTATGACGTCGCGTTCCTGGCGGGCGGGGCGCAGCGGGTGGCGGACAGCGTGGTGATCGCACTGGGCGAGCGCGGGCTGCTGGTGCTGATCGGTACACGGGTGCGCGCCGTGGGCCAGGAGCAGCCCCAGCACCCGGTCGAGCGCGTCGCGTTCGCATCATGTCCGCGCAGCAGAAGCGCGGTCCGTGTGCGCACGGCCGTGCAACGCTCCCCGGAGGTCGAGGAGATCGGCCGGCGACTGGCTGCACGGGGCCTGGTGACCGGAACCCGCCACCGGCGGACCAGGGCGGGCAAGCGGCAGGTGAAGGCGGCTCAACGGGACGAGAGCCTGCCGGCATACGTCTTCGCCGGACCGGCTGCCCTCCCGGACGGGCCGGTCCGCCGCGGCGTCATGGACGCGCAGCCGCTACCGTCCGGTTTGGGCCGGCTCCTGGCCCGCATGGGCAGGGCCCTGGATCACGACTACGACCCCGGCTCGGACAGCGGTTCGGACAGCGGCTCCGATGGCGGTTTCAGCTGTGGCGGCTCGGACAGCGGTTACGGCTGTGGCGGAGGCGGCGGCTCCAGCTGTGGTGGCGGGGGCGGCAGCGACTGAGGCCCCGCACCGCAACTTCCCGTGCCCGTCGCATCATCGGCGCCGAGCGAGGTCGCGCCATGGAGCCGCCAGCGTGGCGACTTCATGGGCGGCGATCGCCCACCGCGCCGGGCTCACGTGGAACGGCACGGCGCGCTCCGGGGGCTCCGGTGCCGGCTTGATCGCCTTCGAGGGAGCCGGGATGCACACGACGCTGCGGTTGCTGGAAGGGCGACTGCCTCGTTACGACAAGCTGTTCACCCTGGACAGCCCGGCAGTCGCGGTCACACAGCGGGAGCCGCTCGCCGACGCGGTCCGCCGCGTCGCGGTCGTCGCGGAGCCGAACAGCCCGATCCGGCTCGACTTCTCCGCCCAGGGGACGGTCCTCCTCCAGGCAGGGTACGAAGACGACATCGCTTCGCAACAGCTCACAGCCACCTTGACCGGTGCCGATGACATGACGGTCGTCTTCAATCCGGCGTACCTGCTGGAAGCCCTCAACTCCTTCAGCGCCTCTCAGGTGTGCTTCGAACTGCTGGGCCCCGGCCAGCGGGCACTGCTCAGCGGCGTACCGGGTGCGGATGACGTGCCGCACGAAGATCATCGCCATCTGCTGATGTCGGTGCGACAGCTGAGCTGACTGACCGGACGGGTTCCGAACGGCCGTGTCCGTGGCGGGCAGCCGCAGAAGGTCTCCATGACCCCTTCGGGAACGACCCTCAGGGCAGCGGCACACCGCGCGCCGTCAGCCAGAGGTCGTACCACTCCTCGTGGGAGAGGTCCGGCTCCCGCTGGGCCGCGTCGCGGCAGGCGCGGATGCGATCGGGGTGGACGCTGCCGATGACCGGGGCGATGCGGGCGGGGTGGCGCCGCAGCCACCACAGCAGGACGGACTCCGCAGTGGTGTCCTTCTTCTCGGCCAACGAGGCGATCAGCTCCGCGGTGGCCCGCTCCTGCGGCGTCTCCTGGCGGCCCGTGAAGCGGCCCTGGGCCAGCGCGCCCCACGCCTGGAGTTCGATGCCGTTCGCGCGGCAGTATTCGAGGGTGCCCAGCGGGAAGCCGTTGGCCGCTGCCGCGGGGGTGTTCACCAAGACTCCGGCTTCGAGCCAGTCGCGCTGCTGGAGGCTCATCTCCAGCTGGTTGGCGACCAGGGGCACGTCCAGGCGGGCCAGCAGCGGCGCGATCTGCTCGCCTGCCATGTTCGAGACGCCGAACCGCCGCACCAGCCCCTGCCGGTGCAGGGACGTCAGTGCCTCGGCGATGTCGTCGGGGTCGGCGAGCGGGTCCGGCCGGTGCAGGAGGAGCACGTCGATGACGTCGGTGCGCAGCCGGGTCAGGCTCTCCTCCACCCGACGTGCGATGGTGTGCCCGCGCAGGTCGTAGATGCCGGGGCGCTCGCCGTCGGGGAGGCGGATGCCGCACTTGGTCTGCAGGACGATGCGTTCGCGCAGCCCCGGTGTGCGGGCCAGGATCTCGCCGAAGACCGCCTCGGCCTTGCCGTGGCGGTAGATGTCGGCGTGGTCGAAGGTGGTGACACCGATCTCCAGGGCCGCGGCGACCGCCGCCTCGGCCGCGGCGATGTCCGCCGCCCCGTAGGGGCCGGGCTCCCAGGTCCCGCCCAGTCCCATGCACCCGTACAGCAGGTGTCCGCCACTCATGCCCTTGCTCGTCGTCACGGCGTCACCCTACGGGGGCCGCAAGCAGTGTCCGTGTGCAGGGTGGAGGCCGTGCGGGAGGGGGTCACGGTCGAGGTCGACGGCGGCCGGCCCGTAAGAGGGCCGATGCCGTGTTCGGCGAGCCGGGCCGCCATCCATGGCTGCCGGCAGATGAGCTCGCGACGGGCGAGGGCCTCGCGGACGGCACGGACATGAGGGGCGTTCCGGACGCGTTCGGCGGCAATGGCGGTGCAGGATGCGACAGTGCCCCGCCGTTACCCCGAGGGGGGCGGCGGGGCCTGGTGTGTCGGGCCGTGACCGGCCTTGTGCGCGGGTCAGCGGAGAGCGGGCGCGCCCTGCTCCGCCGCCGTGGATTCGGCGCCGGCGGTGCGCAAGGCCAACAGGCGCTGCGCCAGAACGCCGAAGACGACCCCGAAGACCGTCCACAGCACGACCTGGACAGCGACCGCCGCAACCCTGAACTCCCACAACAGGGCTGCGGGGAAACTGGCCTTGACCGCGTCGTCGTTCCCAGGCAGGAACACGAATGCGACAGCCACGACGGCGATGAAGCCCGCACCGGCGACCAGCGTCGCGTTCCAGTTGCCCAGACGCGGTGCCAGCCGCCGCCCGGCGATGACCGCCGCGATGCCGAGCAGCACACTGAGCAGGATCATCAGGAAGAACAGCGTGGTGCGCTTCCCGATCGTGTCCGGGTTGCCCACCGCCGGCGGGGTGGCCGGGTACTTCAGGAACGGCACCAGATAGACGGTCGTGAAGGCGGCCGCTGCCATGAGCGCGGCGGTCGCCCGTGGGCTGAACCGGCCCACACGTCCCAGTACGAAGGAGAACGCCAGGGACGCGATGCCGCCCAGCGCGACCCCGTACACGAGAACGCCGGTGGCGAGACCGGCGGTCGACTGCAGGGAGCGGCTGACCAGTTCCTCTTCTTCCTCGGCGGCTTCCGCCGGCGCGGCGCCGCCGTGCCCGGCATGAGCCTCCTGGGCGGCCTGGGCCTCCTCCACCGCGATCGAGCCGTCCACGGCGGGCTCACCCACCGCATAGGCCACGGCGAAGGCGAACAGTCCGGCGATCAGGCCCGCGAGCATGCCACGGACCAGCAGACCTCTGACAGTTGAGGCGTACACGTACGTCGCCTCTCAGTGGCAGGGGAAGCCGAGCAGATGACGTCCGTCGTGGACCCACTCGTGCACGTCGGCACCGGCGAACACGGACGTGGCGCCCTGTTCGGCGCCGACGAAGTACAGCGCGATCAGCGCCAGGAGGCCGACGAACACCGCCCAGGGCAGAACCGCGCGCACGGGCAGAGGAGCCGGCACAGAAACGGAAGGGGTGGATACGGCAGCGGAGACGAGGGCCTCGGCCATGATGGAACCTCCTCGGGAACACGCGTCCCATACGGTGGTGCAGGACGACGGCCCACGGGTCTGACTCGCCGCGGCGCGACCCCTTCCAGTTCCGGGGTACCGCTGCGGCATACAGTGGCGCGACCGTGCCGGATTCCCACCGGACTTCCGTCTCGCCGTCGTCACGTTGTTGAAATGTCGACGCGACCGTACCGCGCGACGGACTTTCAGCCAAGTGCGTGAGTCCCGTATCACTCCCGCACGCCCCCTATCGATAGGGTGCGCCTGACAACTACCGAGCGGCGGAAAGGGGGAGGAACCGATGACTGTACGCGTCACTCTGATCTCCCCCGCGACGAGCGAAGCGCTGCGGGACGTCCGGTTCGACGACGACAGCTCTCTCGACCCGGCGGGAATCGCACGCGCCGAGGCCGCCGCGGGCGCACTCGCCCCGGCCAGTCACGCCTACACGTCGCCGTCCCTGCGCTGCCGCCGGACCGCCCAGGCCCTCGGGCTCGACGCCGAGCCGCTGACCGACCTCGCCGCCTGTGCCATGGGGCGCTGGCGAGGACAGACGCTGGACGCCGTCGCGGCCGCCGAGGAGGAAGCTGTGGCCCTTTGGCTGGGCGACCCGACCGCCGCACCCCATGGCGGCGAATCACTGCGGGACGTACGCATCCGGGTCGGCGCATGGCTCGACACCCTGCACAGCCGGGCCGGGCGCATCGTCACCGTCGCGGAACCGGACGTGATCCGCGCCGCCGTGATCCACGCCCTGTCGGCACCCGACCAGACATTCTGGCGGCTGGACGTCCGCCCCCTCACCGCCACCGAACTCAGCGGCCGGGCCCAGCGGTGGAATCTCCGAAGCGGCCGTCCCCTGGAGGCGCAGGGAGGCGGCCCATGAGGTTGGGCGGCATATTCAACCACTGCCAAAGCACGACGCCTTGGTGAAGCCGGCAGAAAGAGAGCAGGGAGCGGGCGCGCTCCCTGCTCCCCGTCCACCGGAGCCTACGCCGATGGTCCGCTGCGGCGCCTGAACCAGACGACCGCACCGGCGCCGAGCACCACGACGGCTGCGATCGCGCCGATCACCACTCCGTTGATGCCGCTGTCGCTCTTCTCGGCGGCAGTCCGCTCAGAGGGTGCCGTGCTCGCCGGTGCCGGTGCGGCCACCGGTGGCGGCGCGGAGGGCGAGCTCTGCTCCGGAGTGGGGGCCGGGCTCGGCGCGATGGGCTTGGCTCCGGGAACGGCCGGTTTCAGTTCCAGCAACGGAGCCGGGTTCTCCGCCTCCGTGCCGCCGCTGGGCACCTCGATCCAGCGAGCGACCTCGCCGTCGCCGTACGTCTCGAGGGTCTTGAAGACCAGAGACTTCGCATCCGGCAGCTGGCGGACGACGATCCTGTACTCCGCATCCACGCCGGTCTTCAGCGCGGCGCCGCCCACGGTGTAGCCGTCGGCGGTCGGGGTGAACGTCCAGCCCTTGGGCACCTCCTTCATCACCACGGCGGCGGGTGCGATGCCCTCCGGCAGGACGACTCGCAGCTCCTTGATGCCGGCGGTGTCCGACTCGGCCTCGGAGGTGAAGGTCAGGGTGACGTTCTCGGCGAGCGCACGGGCGTCGGAGGCGGTCACTTCGGCGTGCGCGGCAGCGGTGGTGGCTCCGGCGACGACAGCGATCATTGCGGCGAGTGAAGTGGTGGTCAGACGAAGGGTGTTGAGAGACGGTCGTGTTCTGTTCATGGTTGTGTGGCTCGTTTCGGTGCAGCGCGGAGCCGTCGAGTACTGACACGGTCCGCTGACGACAGGACGAGGAGGCGGAACGCATCTTCGGCGGACCCCTGCGCACCAGAACATGAACGAGTCGAGCCCGTACGGGGAGGAAGTCGCGGGCGGCGAGCGGTACCCCGCCCGTGCACGGCCTGGGCACGGCAGGCCGCAAGCGCCGTCGTCCGGTCCCAACGGCGAGCGATACGGCGGCCGACCGTGCCAGCCGACTCAGGATGACCGGCAACGCGGACAGGCGGGCGTCGGCACAGTGCATCAGAGTTGCGACGGTCACAGCGGCCAGAACATGCACGAGCAGCATCAACGACGGGCCGTGGTGGACGGCATGTCCCGTGTCGGCTGCCAGGTGGACCTCATGGCTGCCATGAGATGACGCCCGCACCGACAACCCGCGATGCAGCACCGCCTGGGCGGCCAGCGTCGCGATCACCACGGACGGAAATGCGCGGTTGCGCCGTGCCCCTACGAGAGCGGCGAGAAAGACGGCCACCGTCGCCCCTGACAGACGCGTCCAGCGCACGGGATCCTCGGAAGCCAGATGGTGGCCGGCCGTGGCCAGGGCCGCACTGATCACCGCGAACAGTCCAGCCCGCAGGAACCGCCCGCACAGCCCTTCAGGCGGTGCGGCGCAGCTCACGGAACCCTTGATCGCGGTCATGCCGTGCTCATCATCCACGCCTCGGCCCCGAAGCACCGTCACAACCTTGCGATACGTATCCCACGTGCCGGCCGCTCGGACTGCCCGACCTGGCGAGGGCTTCCTGCTCACTGACCGGGAGGCGGGCGAAGTGCCGCATACGTACCCGCGCAGGCGGCGACCACCATCACACAGCCGGCGAACACCAGCCCCGCCCCGCGCAACCCGAGCCACATGGACATGGCGCCCACACCCACCACCGGCAGGGAGATACCGGTGTAGGCGACGACGAAGAACGCCGAGATGGTCCCGCCTCGGTGCCGTTCCGGGGCCGCGGCGCTGACGAGGCTCAGCGCGCCACGGAAGGCAAGACCCTGCCCCGTTCCACCGAACAGGGCACCCACGACGAGCAGGGGCAGCGACTGGGCGATCAGTGACCAGGCCACCAGCATGAGTCCGACGACCAGAACGCCGCAGCCGACGGGGAGCGCACGGCGTGCACCGATCTTCCCCGTCAGTGACTGTCCGATCGTCGAGGCGAGGAACACGGAGAAGACGACGGCGCCCGTGACCGCCAGGTTGTGGACGTCCAGGGTCATCGCGACGAAGCTCGGCGCCACCGCGGTGAAGAGGCCCAGCAGTGCGAAACCGGCGAACGCCGCCACCGACGAGGGCACGAACACGCCCTTCACCTCAGGCGGCACAGATACGCCTTGTGGGCTCAACGGCGGCCATCGCTGCGGGTCCTGGACGGTCTCGGGCAGCAGCCAGGTCGTCACAGAGGCCACCGCCACCAAGGCCAGGTGGACCCAGAACGTCAGCATCAACGGCCAGGGCGCGTACTGCGCGAGCAGCCCCGACAGCAGTGGCCCGCAGCCCAGTCCGCCCATGTTCGCGGCGGTGGCCGCGAATCCGGCGCGCGCCTTCTTCCCGGGCCCGGCGAGCTCGATGACGGCCGCCGTCGCCGCACCGCTCAGCAACCCTGCGGCGAAACCCGACAACAGCCGTCCCGCGAAGAGCAGCGGCAGACCGCTCTCCAGGAGGAAGCAGCACGCGCTCGCGGCCGAGAAGCCCATGGCCGCCAGCAGGACGGGCCTGCGGCCCACCGCGTCGGAGTAGTTTCCTGCCACCAGAAGGGCTGTGATGACCGCGATCGCGTACACGGCGAAGACGACCGTCACCATCAGCTCCGAGAAGCCGATCTTCTCCTGGTAGAGGCCGTAGAGGGGGGTGGGCAGAGTCGTCCCGGCCATTCCGACGGCGAACACCGCTGCCGCCGCCCGATACCCGAGCCGCCCTCCCCCGCCTGCCCTGACTCGGTCTCCCGCGCCCGTACCGACCCTGCGAACGATCACGCCCGCACGATACGAGTGACGATCCCTGGGGGGGCGCCCGGCGCGACGCGGCACGGCGCCATCGTGCACGTACGGACGCACGCTCCGGTGCGCCACACGGCTCGGCGCCGAATCGGGTACGGTCCCCGGTTCAGCGAGTCGCCACGGAACGCACCTGACCCGCGCCGATCATCGCCAGACCGTCGATCGCCGCCGGGGACAACATCGAGTGCTCCAGCCCGGCAAAAGGCATCCAAGCAGCAACGGAGGTCGAGTCGTCAGCCTTGGTGACCGTCAGAGGGCCAGGTGTGAACTCGACGGCGTAGAAGAGTCCCACCAGATGCCAGTTCACCCCGAGCCGGTGAGCCTCATAGGCGCGCGCGTCCACGAGGCGGGCGTCGAGAAGCTCGAGACCGGTCTCCTCCTGCAGCTCGCGTGCGAGTGCCTCGCGGGGTTGCTCACCTGGGTCGACGCCCCCGCCGGGCAGGTGCCACAACCCCGGTGCAAAGACTGGCGATGCGCCAGAGAGCCTCGTCAGCAACAACTGGTCTTCTGAGGTGGCGATCGCGTACGCCGAAACGCGCGAACGTACAGGCTTCTCCAAAGCGTCCCCCAGACGAGGTTTGACGGTTCGACGGCTCCCGGACGAGCCGTTGCGGGACACGCTATCGGTCACGCATCACACGACACGCATTGTCCTAATGCCATAGGACAATCAGTCTTGACAGTGTGATCCATCGCAAGCAAGCTGTCTTACTGTCGTAAGACAATGGGAGAAGAAGTGATCGAGTTCGTGCTCGACGGCCGTTCGCGGGTGGCCACTTACATGCAGCTTGTCCTGCAGGTGAAGCAGGCGCTGCGAGTTGGCCTTGCCCAGCCTGGCGACCAGCTGCCCAAGGTGCGCCAGGTGGCGCAGTCGTTGGCGATCAATCCGAACACGGTCTTGAAGGCATACCGGGAACTCGAGCTCGAAGGCCTGGCGGAAGGACGTCCGGGCGTGGGCACCTTCCTCGTACGCACACTCGCCGGACCGTCCCTGGCCCATCAGGCCGACCTGCGCGAGGACCTGGTGGGCTGGCTGCACAAGGCCCAGGCCGCCGGCCTGGGCCGCGAGGACATCGCCGCCCTGATCGACACCACGCTGCGCGCCACGCTCGACGCGCCGCCGCCCAAGGACATCTCGTAAACATTCGGGGAGCAGACATGACGGACCCAGCGTTGGAGACCAACACGCTCGGAAAGCGCTATGGGGGCGCCTGGGCGCTCCAGGAGTGCTCGCTGCATCTGCGCGCCGGGCGGATAGCCGGGCTGGTCGGACCCAACGGCGCGGGCAAGTCCACCCTGCTGCATCTGGCCGTCGGCCTGCTGCGGCCCGATGCGGGACAGGTGCGCGTCTTCGGCCAGGATCCACGCAACAACACCGAGGTCCTGCCGGAGATCGGGTTCGTCGCCCAGGACACCCCGCTCTACCGCGACTTCACCGCCACCGATCTCATCACCTTGGGCGGCAAGCTCAACCGCCGCTGGGACGCCGCCTTCGCCCGCGACCGGATCGCTCAGCTCGACATTCCGCTCAAGAAGCCGGTCGGCAAGCTCTCCGGGGGGCAGCGCGCGCAGGTGGCCCTGGCGCTGGCCATGGCCAAACGACCTCGTCTGCTGCTGCTCGACGAGCCGGTCGCGGCTCTGGACCCGCTGGCCCGACGTGAGTTCATGCAGGCACTGATGGGCGTGGTCAGCGAGACCGACACAACGGTACTTCTCTCTTCACATATGGTGCCCGACCTCGAACGGGTCTGCGACTACCTGATCGTGCTGCAAAAGGCGCACGTCCAGCTCGCCGGCCCGATCGATGATCTGCTCGACGAACACCGGACGCTGGTCGGCCCGCGCACCGAGCCCGACGCGGTTCCGGGCGTGGCGAAGGTCATCAGCGCCAGCCACACCGATCGCCAATCCACACTCCTCGTACGCACCGAGGGCAGCCCCATCGACGAACTCACCTGGACCCAGCACGAGGTGACCCTCGAAGACCTCGTCCTGGCCTATCTCCACGCAGCCGACACCCGCACGGCCCGCACCGTGGCGGAGGTGACCGCATGATCTGGTTGACCTGGAAGCAGCACCGCAAGCAGGCCCTCTTCGCCGTGATGGGATTGGCCGCACTCGCCGCGCTCATGCTTCCCACCGGCCTGCGGATGCACGACGTCTTCAACGATTCCGGCCTGGCCTCGTGCCTGGCCGAGCTGGGCACGGACTCGCTGGCCGCGAATACCGCCGTGGACAGCTGCAACGCCCTGAGCACGCAGTTCCAGAACGAGTTCAAATCCTTGTCGTTCGTCGGCATCCTCTTCGTGATCCTGCCGCTGCTGGTGGGGCTGTTCCTCGGCGCACCGCTGATCTCCCGCGAGGTCGAGCACAGTACCCACCGGTTCGTATGGACCCAGGGAGTCGGCCGCCTGCACTGGGCGCTCGTCAAGTTCGGCCTGGTCGGCGCCGTCTCGGTCCTCCTCGCCGTGGTGTACGCGCTGGGAGTGTCCTGGTGGTACGCGCCCATGGCTGCCAACGGCAACGGTCGGTTCGGCTACATCTGGTTCGACGTGCAGGGCATCGCGCCGATCGGCTACACCTTGTTCGCGGTGGCGCTGGGCATCTTCGCCGGCACGGTCTCGCGTCGAGTCCTGCCGGCCATGGCCGTCACCCTCGCCGGATTCGCCACCGTGCGCATCGCCGTCGAAACCCTGGTCCGAGACCACTACATGTCCGCCAAGACCCTGACTTACGGCCTGGCGAGCGCCCAGGGGCCGAACCCCGCCTCCGACGACTGGGTCATCGGCCAAGGATTGCGGGACGCTGCGGGAAAGCTCGTGCTGGAAAACGCCTCGGTGGGCTGCCCGCCTGCCAACGACGCCAGTTCATGCATGAGCGAGATGGCCAAGCGGGGCCTGGGGCCCGGCTCCTACAACTGGCAGCTCTATCAGCCGGGCGACCGATTCTGGGCATTCCAGGGCATCGAGACCGGCATCTTCCTCGCTCTGGCGGCGCTCCTGGTCTTCCTCGCCATTCGCCGGATCCGTCACATCGCCTGACGACGAGGCGCACAAGGGCGTGGGG
>NZ_JBSGZO010000183.1:0-15899 GCF_053611045.1 Streptomyces sp. NPDC054841
GCCAGATTCACGATCCAGAAGCTGAACGCCGCCACCAACGCCGCCGCCGGCATCGCGATACCGCATCCCCCGGGGGACGACCCCCGAACCCCCAGCCGGGCCCGGACCAGCCTCAGCCGAACGCCAGATTCACGATCCAGAAGCTGAACGCCGCCACCAACGCCGCCGCCGGCATCGTGATGAACCAGCCCATGACGATGTTCTTGGCGACACCCCACCGCACGGCGTTCACCCGCTTCGTCGCCCCGACACCCATGATCGCCGACGTGATCACATGCGTCGTCGAGATCGGCGCGTGGAACAGGAACGCCGAGCCGAACATGATGGACGCCCCCGTCGTCTCCGCCGCGAAACCCTGCGGCGGGTCCAGCTCGATGATCTTCCGGCCCAGCGTCCGCATGATGCGCCAGCCACCCGCGTACGTTCCGAGCGACAGCATCACCGCACAGACGATCTTCACCCACACCGGGATCGGGTCGCCGTAGTCCTCGACATCGGCGATGACCAGGGCCATCACCACGATGCCCATGGTCTTCTGCGCGTCCTGAAGACCATGGCCGAGCGCCATTCCCGCCGCCGACACGGTCTGCGCTATACGGAAGCCGCGCTTCGCCTTGGCCGGATTGGACTTCCGGAACATCCACATGATCCCGCACATCACCAGATAGCCGACACCCAGGCCGACGATCGGCGAAACGAACATCGGGATGACGACCTTGTCGAGCACCCCGCCCCAGATGACCTCGGTCCCGCCCGCCAGCGCCGCGCCCACCATGCCACCGAACAGCGCATGCGAGGACGACGACGGCAGACCGAAGTACCAGGTGACCAGGTTCCAGATGATCGCGCCGACGAGCGCCGCGAAGAGAATGCCCATGCCGCGATCGCCCTTGGGCGTCTCGATCAGGCCCTCACTCACGGTCTTGGCGACCCCGCTGCCCATGAAGGCACCGGCGAGGTTCATCACCGCGGCCATCGCCAGGGCGGCCCGCGGGGTCAGCGCCCGGGTGGACACCGAGGTGGCGATCGCGTTGGCGGAGTCGTGGAAGCCGTTGGTGTACGTGAAGAAGAGCGCGACCCCGATGGTCACGACCAGCGCAAAGGTGTCCACGAAGCCTCAGGACTCCTTGACCGCGATGGTCTCCACGGTATTGGCCACGTGCTCGAACGCGTCGGCGGCTTCCTCCAGCACATCCACGATCTGCTTGAGCTTGAGCACCTCGATGGCGTCGTACTTGCCGTTGAAGAGGTGCGCGAGGAGCTTGCGGTGGATCTGGTCCGCCTGGTTCTCCAGCCGGTTGACCTCGATC
This sequence comes from Streptomyces sp. NPDC054841, assembly GCF_053611045.1. Taxonomy (NCBI): domain Bacteria; kingdom Bacillati; phylum Actinomycetota; class Actinomycetes; order Kitasatosporales; family Streptomycetaceae; genus Streptomyces; species Streptomyces sp. NPDC054841. Next base: position 1,311 of record NZ_JBSGZO010000183.1, read on the forward strand.
CAGTACTCGGTGAGGTTGTCCATCGTCCGCAGATGCGGCATGGCCTCCGCGGTCAGCTCCGCCGCCCGCGCCAGCACCTCGATCTGCTGCTCGACGCCCTTGGGCAGTTCCTCGATGTTGTAGAGGACGACCAGGTCGACGGCCTCCTCCATGAAGTCCATGATGTCGTCGAGGGACGACGCGAGGGAGTAGATGTCCTCGCGGTCGAAGGGCGTGATGAACGAGGAGTTCAACTGGTGGAAGATCGCGTGGGTAGCGTCGTCCCCGGCGTGCTCCGCTGCCCGCATCCGTTCGGCGATCTCGGCCCGGGCAGGACCGTCCGCCCCGAGCAGTTCCATCAGGAGTTTCGAGCCCGTGACGATGTTGTCCGCGGACGCGGCAAACATGTCGTAGAAGCTCGTCTCCCTGGGGGTCAGACGAAATCGCACGTGGGGTCCTCGGGGTGCTGGGTTTGGGTCAGGCTGATGCTAGGCGCATCATCCAGCCACGGCTAACCGGCGTCCATTCAGTGTCGCCCATCGAACAGAGCGATCAACACGGGGCCCTGCCCGAACCGTCAAGGATCGGTACCATATACCCACGAGGGGTATATCGGGTACAGGTGTACAACGGGAGGACGCGATGACGACCACGGACACGGCCGGCCTTCCGGTCACGGACGACAACCCCGGCCACGACCAGGGGGTGCACGGCTACCACAAGCAGAAGGACGAGCACCTCAAGCGGCTGCGCCGGATCGAGGGCCAGATCCGCGGTCTGCAGCGCATGGTCGACGAGGACACGTACTGCATCGACATACTCACGCAGGTCTCCGCCTCCACCAAGGCGCTGCAGTCCTTCGCACTGCAGCTGCTGGAGGAGCATTTGCGCCACTGCGTCGCCGACGCCGCGGTCAAAGGTGGTGACGAGATCGACGCCAAGGTCGAGGAGGCGACGAAGGCGATCGCGCGCATGCTGCGCACGTGAGCGCCGATGCGACGCCCGTAAGCGTCAATGGATGTCGAGTGTGGTCACAGCATTCACGTTGAGCACCTCGTCGATACGGTCCGGGCTGAGCCGCTCTCCGTCCGCGGCAGACGCCGCGATCATCAACTCACCGCACAGCTCGATCTCGGCGAGGGCCACGTGGTCCTGGACTGTCGCTGTACTGGGCGGTGCCACGTGCTTTCACCTCTTCCGGCCGGTGTCGGCTTCCTAGCGTAGGGAGCGGGACACACACCGCGCATGGCACGTCCGGACCATTTACCGACAGTGCGTTGCCTATACGTAGGCCCTTAGCCCATGGCCCTGAGCCCTGAGCCCTGAGCCCTGAGCCAACGGTCTCGAGCCCTACACGCGGATCTTGCCGGCGTAGATGGCGCCGCGGGCCGGGAGCCGTACGACGACGGGGGCGCCGAACTCGTACAGCAGCGTCGTGGACGCGACCGCGACCGTACGGCCCCGGTTCTCGAAGCTGAACTGATGGCGCACCTTGCGCAGCCGGCCCTCGTCGTCGAGATACGCATCGAACGGAACGGTGTCCTCGGCGAACCCCTTCGCCGCGGCGACGAGCGCTCCGCGGGCCAGCGGTGACGCGGCCCTCGCGGCATGCGCGATATCGGTGGTGCCGCGGTAGTGGGCGACCCGTACCCCGGCGAGCTCCTCATGGCCGACGAACGTCGCGCTCCGCACCCCGCGGAGCAGCTCGGCCGCGGCCGCGGGATCGGTCGCGCCACCGGTGACCAGATTTCCGTCCTCCAGGGTCGTCGTATCGACCCTGACCCACTTGTCGGGGGGTACGCCGGCTCCGCGGTCCTTCATGTACAGCGCGCCGGGGGCCAGCAGTTCGGTGATCGGCCGGTGCCCGCTGCTGCCCGCGGGGTCCTTCGGCAGGACGACGCGCAGTCGGCCCATGGCCCGGCGGAAGTCGTATCCGCCCTCACCGCGGATGGTGACGCGGGTGCCGCCCGCGGCCATCTCCATCGCGGTGCGCGCCTTCGACGTACCGGCTCCGGCCAGCACATCCGCGGCCTTCCGTACGGTGGCGACGGGATTCGCGGCGGGCCGCGCGTCGGCCACTGCGTCCCCGCCCCCGGAACACCCCGCGGTCGCGGCCACGCCCGCCACGGCGGCGACGGCACACACGCCGCGCCTGAGCCTGTGCTGTTGCACCACCATCGCCCGCGAACCCCCAACACGTCTCGCCGCTGCATCGCATAACGACCGGTACCGTTGAAGGGTGCGCTTCTCCGCTCACCACACGACGACCATCGAACGCGGGTCCTTCGCCCTGGCGCACTGCACCTGCGGTTGGGCGGGCCCGGCACGCCGTTCCCGGGACCGCGCACGCGCGGACGCCGAATCCCATGAGTGCCCCGAGCACCACGAGTCGGCGACGCACGGCGAGGACTGAGGCTGAGGGGCGAGCAGCAGGCTGAGGGGCGAGGAGCGGGCTGAGGGGCGAGGAGCGGGCTGAGGCTTACGGACAGTCCGAGCCTCCGGGAGGGGTACTAGGCCGCGAGGTCGTTCTGTCCGGGCGCCATGCCCGGCCGCGGCTCCGGAATGTCCAGCGTCTCGTGCTGCCGCTCCCGCGCCACAGCCCGGCGCGACCGCACGAGCCGGCCCGCCCGCCCGGAGCGGGCGACCGCCGACATCAGCGGGGTGAGCAGCGCCAGCGCGAGCGGCGCGAGCAGCAGCGCCACGGCCGTACCGAGCGCGAAACCGCCGAGGACGTCGGTCGGGTAGTGCACGCCCATGTAGACCCGGCAGAAACCCTCCGCCAGCGCGAGCCCGATCGCGGCGAGCCCGAAACCGCGGTGGGCGACGAAGAGGCCGACCCCGATGGCCATCGCCATCGTCGCGTGGTCGCTGACGAAGGAGAAGTCTGTCTTCCCGGCGACCAGGACCTCGAGCGTCTGGTGATCCACGAACGGCCGCGGCCGCTCCACGAACCCGCGGATCGGAATGTTGACGAGCAGTGCGAGACCGGCAGCCAGCGGCGCCCAGACCAGCGCGGCGACCGCCCCGACCGAGTCCTCCACCGTGCCGCGCCGGCGCACACTCCACCAGCACCAGAGCACGACGAGGACGAGCGCGAGCAGGATTCCGTACTCGCCGACGAACTCCATGACACGGTCGAACCACGTCGGTGCCGACCGGGCCAGCCCGTTGATGTCGTAGAGCAGGCTGACATCGGGATTCGCCCCGTCCAGTGCGAGTCCAGCCATCCGGTGCGGCCCCTTGCCTCGTGTCGCCTGCGTCGTTCTGTGCGCCGCGGCACACACTCCCGTGTGCGTGCCGCTCCCGAACCCCCGTGGTCGGTGCCGTGTGTACGTACTGCTCCGGTCCAGGGAACGACCCGCTCCACGCGTCCGTTCCACTCTCCACGGAACGATCACCATGACGTTATCGAAGAGTGACACATCGTCGCAGCTCAGGGCCGTGGCTTAACGGAGAGTTCCGGCCAAGGCCGACACTTCGTCAACCCCGCGTCAGGCTGAGGGCGGAGGCGTCGGCAGTGCCGCGGCGCCGTCCTTGGTGACCCGTGTCGCCCCGAAGTAGTCGGGAGTGTCGATCTTGTCGAAGCGGATGACCGCCCCGGTGTACGGCGCGTTGATCATGTATCCGCCACCGACGTACAGCCCCACGTGCCGGATTGCCCGCGAATTGGTCAGGTCGTCCGAGAAGAAGACCAGATCGCCCGGCAGCAGCTCGTCGCGCGAGGGATGCGGCCCGGCGTTGTACTGGTCGTTCGCCACCCGCGGAAGCTCGATCCCGACGGTCCGGTACGCGGCCTGCGTCAGCCCCGAACAGTCGAACCGCCCGCCCTGCTCCGGCGTCCCGTTCCCGCCCCACAGATACTCCGTACCGAGCCTCTGCTGCGCGAAGTAGATCGCCCCGGCCGCCTGCCGCGACGGCGCCACCCGCCCGACCGGCCGGGCGAAGCTCTTCTCCAGCGTCCGGATCACCTTCACGTAGTTCCGCGTCTCCTTGTACGGCGGCACACCGCCGTACTTGATGACCGCGTACGCCCCCGCGTTGTACGCCGCGAGCATGTTGTCCGTCACGTCGCCGGGCGCCTTCTTCACATACCCGGCCAGCTCGCAGTCGTACGAAGCGGCCGACGGAATCGCATCGGCGGGGTCCCACACATCACGGTCCCCGTCACCGTCCCCGTCGACCCCGTGCGTGGCCCAAGTCCCCGGGATGAACTGCGCGATCCCCTGTGCCTCGGCCGGGCTCTGCGCCCGCGGATTCCAGCCGCTCTCCTGGTACAGCTGCGCGGCGAGCAGCGCGGGGTTGATGGCCGGGCAGAGATTGCCCCACTTCTGCACCAGCGGCTGGTACAACGCCGGCACGGCCCCCTTGGCCAGCGCGACGGCCCCCTTGCCGGCCCCGCCGCCGAGCCCCGCGGCGGCGGAGTACGTCCCGACGACGAGCAGACCGACGAAGCTCAGACACAGCCCGATCGAGGCACCCGCGACCAGCCACGCCTTACGCACCGTCAACCACCCTCCGCCGTACGGCAGTCCACCGTCCGTAAGTGTAGGTGGGAGGGCCGGGGATCAGGAGGCGGTCGAAGGGGGCGGTAGCGGATTGTTCGCAGGAGCCTGGGCTCCCCCGCCCGTCAACTCGCCTTGCCCGAGAACCCGTAGACAGTGAGGGACGGCAGGGCCGACGAGGCACGGCAAGGGACGGCAAAGGCCGACGAGGGACGGCGAGGCTCTTCCCGGACCGGGAGCTCTTCCCGGACCGGGAGCTCTTCCCGGACCGGGAGCTCTTCCCGGACCGGGGGCTCTTCCCGGACCGGGGGATGACCTCGACGGCCGGTGCGGCACCCCGGGGATCGGCGAGCCCGTCGTCCGGGCAGATCGCCGGCCGATCACGGTACGTCACGGCACAGAAACTCGGAATTCCCTCGGCCCAGCCCCTGGCCCGGCTCGATTACCCATGGGTAGCGTGTGCCGTACACCTATCGGAAGCGGAGAGGCGGCCCGTCGTGGCAGAACCCGAGGCGTTCTTCGAGCGGATCTCCGAGAACCGCTTCGTGTCGACCGAGCACACCCGCGGCCCCTGGGACGCGGGCTCCCAGCATGCCGGGCCGCCCGCCGCGCTGCTGGGACGGGCGCTGGAGGAACGGCCGGGGGCGCGGGACGACATGCGGATCGCGCGGGTCACGTACGAGATCGTCCGCCCGGTGCCGATACGGCCGCTCGAGGTGACCACGACCGTGCTGCGGACCGGGCGGAGCGTGGAGCTCGTCGAGGCCGCCCTCGCGCCCGAGGGCGAGGCGCCGGTGATGCTCGCCAGGGCACTTCGTATCCGTACGCTCGAGGAGCCCGGACCGGCCGTCGCGGCCGGGCCGCAGGTGCCCTCGCCGGGAGAGACCGCCGAGACCCCCTTCTTCGCGGTGCCGTGGGAAGTGGGCTACCACACCTCCATGGACACCCGGTTCACCGAAGGGACCTTCCAGGAGCAGGGGCCCGGAACGTGCTGGATGCGGATGAGGATGCCGCTCGTCGCCGGCGAGGAGACACGGCCCCTGGACCGCGTCCTGGTCGCCGCCGACTCCGGCAACGGCATCAGCAACGTCCTCGACTTCAGGCGCCACGTCTTCATCAACGCGGACCTGACGGTCCATCTGCACCGCCACCCGGTCGGCGAATGGGTGTGCGTCGAGGCCCGTACGAGCGTGGACGCGGCAGGTATCGGCCTGGCGGACGCACAGCTCCACGACGAGAAGGGCCCGATCGGGCGCAGCGCGCAGAGCCTTTTCATCGCGCCTCGCTGAACCCTGCCCCGGACCACGGGCGGCCGTCCCGCGGGACGTATCGACGTCAGCTTCAACGCCATCGGGATCGGTCACGTTCAGGGGACACCCCGCCAACTCGCCGGAGAGCTCGGACCGCGCCGAGCGCCATGACCGCGACCGCCGCCGACATCAGCCGCAGCCCGGTCGTCGACGGGCCGACCGACGGCCGACCGACGGCCGGCTGACGAGCCAACTGACGAGCCGACAGCCCCGCGTAAGTGGTATGGACCAGCTGCCGCTACTCTGTGTCACGCAGCCAGGAAGGCTGAGGTCAACCCCACCGATGACCACGGTGGGGCGAGCAGCTCAGGAGCATCAAGTGGAGAACGTGCAGAACGTGGGGGACAGGGCGGCGTCACGTCGCGGCGGCGATGCCGGGGGAACGCTCGCCGCGGTGACGGTCATTGCGCTCATCGCTGTGGCCGTGGCCCTGCTCGGCTACATGGTCACCAACCGCTGACCATGTGACGAACCCTCATGCAGGGCGGCGCCGGACTCCGGCGCCGCCCTGCGCGCATGTGAGCTCGCGTCACAGCTCCCGCTCCCGCTCCCCTTGCGGCTCCTGTTTCAGCCCCTGGGTGCCACAACGACAGTCATTGCCCGGAGTCACGCTCCGTGATACACAGAGTGACGATACGTATCCTCACGCAAGAACCCGGCCGCGCCGCCCCAGGTCAGCGCGGCTGGATCGGTCATACGTGCGGGGATCGGGTAAAGAGAGCCGCCAAGTCGGCGCACTCGGACGGTTTCATCAGCGAAGATAGAGCGATGGCCTGTGCCGTGGGGCAGGGGCAGACAACTACCCAACAGGGGCGGTGAGTTATATGTACCTGGCGGCCGAAAAGGGCGACATCACCACCATCATCGGCGGAATCGCCCCGAACTGGGGGCCTTTCGGGAGCCTCGGGAACGAGGCCCGCGTGATGATCGAGGTCGTGATGGCCGTTGCCATCCTGCTCTGCCTGGGCATCGCGATCTGGGGAGCGGCGAAACAGCGCATCGGCGCGACGGCCCTCCGGGACACCTTCAGCGCGGAACAGGGCAAGGGCCTGATCGTCGCCGGGCTGACCGGCGTCTTCATCATCGGGTCGCTGGGGACCCTGTTCACCATCGTGTACGGGATGGCTGTCTGACCGGCCGTCACCCCACCGCGCCCGTTTCCATCCGTCTCTCCACCCGCCTCCGACACCATCCGTCCGTCGCGCCCTAGGCAGAGGTTGCGTCTCCCTGATGTCGAGTCATCACACCCCACCCGCGCGGAAACCAGCACGGCTACCGTCGTACTCAGATGCGACATCGCACACGGCTGAGGGGGCGTACACGGCATGAGCCACGACGACGAGACCGACGGCTTCGGCAGCGGCGTCGGCGGTACGGGCCAGACCCGCACCCGCCTCCCCGACGCCGGCGCCGGCGACATCTACGGCGGCGCCCGCCGCCCGGCCCGCAACAACTCACGCTCCCTCGTCACGGTGGTGGGCGTGGTGGTCCTCCTCATCGCGGCCATCGCCTTCGCGAACCGCGGCGACGGAGCGGACTCCCCGAAAACCACCGAGCAGGCGAAGCGCACGGCCCCGACGGCGGCGACGGGGGTGCGGCCGGTGACGGGGAAGGACGGGGAGATTCCGGCGGGGTATGCGCGGGATGAGCAGGGGGCGCAGAGTGCGGCGGCGAACTTTGCGGTTGCGCTCGTTTCCGCCGACATCCTCAAGCCCGCCCGACGCGGCGAGATCGTGCGCCAACTGTTTGTCGCCGACAAGGTAAGCGAGCTCGAGGCCAGCTTTGACAAGGCCTACAGCAAGAAGTTCCTGGACAAGGTCGGGCTCGACGTCAACGGGAATGCAGCCGAGGGGCTGACCTACGTCTCCCGTACCGCTCCCGTGGGCACCAAGATCACGCAGTTTGCAGACAGCTCCGCGACTGTGGAGGTCTGGTGCACAGGTGTGTTCGGGACTGCAGGCGTCGGATCCACCAACCCGGTGACCAACGACTGGTTCACGATGACGCTGAAACTGCGGTGGGCTGGCGAGGACTGGAAGGTCGAGAGCTTCTCCCAGAAGGAAGGCCCCGCCCCGATGAACGCGGACCGCACAGCCTCCAATGCCGACGAGATCGCCAAGGCTGTCGAGGAGTACGGAGGGTTCACCTATGCCCGGTAGCCCGCGTCGCGCGCTTCCCTTCACAGCTGCGCTGGCGGGCGCTCAGGCAGCGGCCGTGTTGCTGGCGACGCGCGCCCACGCAGCGCCTACTCCGACGCCGTCCCCGTCCAATAAGGACAACTGCGACCTCATCGTCGGCCCCGCACGCGACTACTGCGAAAACGGCGACGGCGCCGCCCGCCGCGCCCCCTCCCTCGACGACCCCACCACCACCCTCGACCCCCTCTCCTCCCTCGCCCGCGGCTGCGCCGACGCCGCCGCCTGGGTCGTCGACACCCTCTCCAAGGCCGTCAAGTCCACCGCCGAGGTGGACTTCACGAACACCACCTTCCTCGGCCAGTACGCCGTCGTCTTCGCCGCCGCCACCTTTCTCACCCTCCTCCTCTGGCTCCTCGCCGTCGCCAAGCGCGCCATCCGCGGCGTCCCGCTCGCCACCGCCATGTCCGAGGCGATCGGGTTCCTCTGGCTCACCGTCCTGGCGTCCGCCTTCACGCCGCTGATCCTCTACACCCTCGTCTCCGCGACCGACGCGATCACCGATGTGATCGCGCAGAGCACCGGCGGCCAGACAGACGTCTTCTTCGGCAGCTTCAGAGAGGCGCTCAAGAAGGGCGACGACATCGGCGGCGGGCCGATCATGCTGATCGTCGTGTCGCTCGTGACGGTCCTCGCCGCCGGCATCCTCTACCTGGAGCTGTTCATCCGGGCCGTTCTGCTCTACGTGGGCGCGCTGCTCGGTGTCGTCGTGTACTCGGGGCTCGTCGACAAGAACATGTGGGGGCACGTACGCCGCTGGGCCGGGATCATGATCGCGGTGATCCTGGTCAAGCCGGTCATCGTCATCGTGCTCGGCCTGGCCGGGGCGCTGTCCGCGGACGACGGGCCGGACTCGTTCTCCGCGGTCGTCACCGGACTCGCCATCATCCTGCTCGCGATCTTCGCCTCCGCCATGATCTACCGTTTCGTTCCCGGCTTCGGCGACGAGATTGCCGCATCCCGCAACAACCGCATCCAGAACAGCGCAGAGAACAAGGCCGCCGCCGTCATCAGTTCGCCCGCCGCCCTCGTCTCACAGGGCATCAAGACCCACAGCGGCCGCAGCGACCAGCAGGGCGGGTCCGGAGGCGGCGGCCACTCCGCCAATCCCGTCTCCGGCGGTGTCGCCGCACACAGCTCACGTGGAGGCGGGGGCGGAGGCGGCACGACCGGAGGCGGCGGAGCTGTCCCCGCCACCGCGCCTCCCCCCCGTAGCAGCAGCCCCAGCACCCCGCACAGCCACCGCAAGAACTCCGGCAGCAGCGCCGGCACAGGCACAGGAAACACAGGAGGTGGAGGGCGTTGACGACGCAGTCCCAACCCATCACGCCCCGCCGTACGTACCTCATCGGCCGCGCCCGGCCGAACGCGATCGTCGGCAAGAACCGCGAGACCGGCGAGATCGCCCTGATCATCGCCGGCGCGTTCCTCGGCATGATGAGCGGACTGCTGGTCCCCGTCCTGTCCCTGCGGATCGTGCTGCTCATGGGCTTCCCCCTGCTCGCCCTCGCGGCCGTGTACGTCCCGTACAAGCAGCGCACCTTCTACCGCTGGTTCGAGATCAACCGCAGCTACAAGCGCACCCTCCGCCGCGGCACCGTCTACCGCTCCTCCGCCATGGAGGCCGGCACCCGCGTCGACGGGCGCGAGGTCGAGGTCGGCCCACCGCCCGGCATCGGCCGGATCAACTGGCTCGCCGCCCCCTTCGGACCCGACGAGATCGCCGTACTGCTGCACGCGGACCGCCGTACCGTCACCGCCGCCATCGAGATCGAGGGCCCCGGCGTCGGCCTGCGCGACAGCGAGGACCAGGAAGCCCTGGTGGACCGTTTCGGCACGCTGCTCAAGCATGTCGCCAACGGAGACGGCTTCGTGACCCGCCTTCAGATGCTGGCACGCACCCTCCCCGCCGACCCCGACGCACACGCGAAGGACGTCGCCCAGCGCGGGGACGCCCACGCCCCCACCTGGCTCCAGCAGTCGTACGACCAGCTCCAGTCAATGGTGTCCACCTCCAGTGAGCAGCACCGCGCCTACCTCGTCGCCTGCATGCACTACTCCCGCGAACTGGCCGCCGAGGCACACGCCATGGCCCGTGCGGCCGGCCAGACGACCGGCACGAAGAGGCTCGACAAGGACGCCGGCCTCGCCGTCGTCATGGCCCGCGAGCTCACCGACATCTGCGCCCGCCTCGCCGAGGCGGACATCCGCGTACGCCAGCCCCTCGGCCAGGGCCGCCTCGCCTCCCTCGTGCACTCCATGTACGACCCGGACCACCCCATCGACCACATCCAGGCGATGACGAAACGAAACGCTTGGCCCGCCGAACTGGACGCGATGGAGCCGACGTACCTCAAGGCCAAGACCCGCGAGTCGTCCACCCGCGCCCCCTGGTGCCACGCCACCGCCTGGGTGAAGGAGTGGCCGATGACCCCCGTCGGGGTCAACTTCCTCGCCCCGCTGCTCGTCCACACCCCGGACGTGATCCGTACGGTCGCGGTCTGCATGGACCTGGAGCCCACCGAGGTCGCCATCGAGCGGATGCTGACCGAGAAGACGAACGACGAGGCGGAGGCGAGCCGCGCCGCCAAGATGAACCGTACGGTCGACCCGCGCGACATCGCCGCGCACGGGCGGCTCGACCAGCGGGGTGAAGATCTCGCAAGTGGCGCGGCAGGCGTCAATCTTGTCGGGTACATCACTGTGTCGTCGCGTACGCCCGAGGCCCTGGCCAGGGACAAGCGCACGATCAGAGCCTCGGCGGGCAAGTCGTATCTGAAGCTGGAGTGGTGCGACCGCGAGCACCACCGGGCCTTTGTGAACACGCTGCCGTTCGCGACCGGCATCCGCCGCTAGCGCGCTGATACGCGCTGATACGCGCTGATAGGGGCCTTGATCCGATGCGAGATCCGCTGTCCGTCCTCACCGAGTCCTTCACGTCCTTCCTCTTCGGCAAGGTCGAGACGACCCGCCTGCCCGTGCGTACGTCCACGGGCCAGGCCCAGGCCGTCTATCTGCCGACCGCCGCGCCAGGGCTCGGCGACTCGGGCGTGGTCATCGGCCGCGAGGTCTACAGCGGAAAGGGCTATATCTACGACCCCTTCCAGCTGTACGGGCAACAGCTGCCGGCCCCGCACTGGCTGGTCCTCGGCGAATCCGGCAACGGCAAGTCTGCGCTGGAGAAGACGTACGTACTGCGGCAGCTGCGCTTCCGCGACCGGCAGGTCGTCGTCCTCGACGCCCAGGGCGAGGACGGCGTCGGCGAGTGGAACCTCATCGCCGAGGAGCTGGGAATAACACCCATCCGCCTCGACCCGATGGCCGCGCTCGACGGCGGCATCCGGCTCAACCCGCTCGACCCTTCCATCACCACCACGGGCCAGCTCGCGCTGCTCCGCACCATCATCGAGGTCGCGATGGGGCACGGGCTCGACGAGCGCTCGGGCTTCGCCCTCAAGGTCGCGCACGCCTACGTCAACGAGACCGTCACCGACAGACAACCCGTCCTGACCGACATCGTCGAACAACTCCGCCACCCCGAAGCCGAGTCGGCGGAAGCGATGAACGTCGCCATAGACGACGTACGGGCCTGGGGTCTGGACGTCGCCCTGGTCCTGGACCGGCTGGTCGACGGTGACCTGCGAGGCATGTTCGACGGTCCGACGACCGTCGGCATCGACCTCGACGCGCCGCTGATCGTCTTCGACCTTTCGCACATCGACCGGAACTCGATCGCCATGCCCATCCTGATGGCCATCGTGGGTGTGTGGCTGGAGCACACCTGGATCCGGCCGGACCGGAAGAAGCGCATCTTCCTCGTCGAGGAGGCCTGGCACATCATCAACAGCCCGTTCGTGGCGCAGCTCTTCCAGCGTCTGCTGAAGTTCGGCCGCCGGCTCGGTCTGTCCTTCGTCGCGGTCGTCCACCACCTGAGCGATGTGGTCGACGGGGCGGCGGCGCGGGAAGCCGCCGCGATCCTCAAGATGGCGTCCACGCGGACCATCTACGCCCAGAAGGCGGACGAGGCACGGGCGACGGGCCGGGTACTGGGCCTGCCCCGGTGGGCCGTCGAGATCATCCCGACACTGACTCCCGGCATCGCGGTGTGGGACGTCAACGGCAACGTCCAGGTCGTCAAACACCTGGTGACGGAGGCGGAACGGCCCCTGGTCTACACGGACCGGGCGATGACGGAGTCCTCCGCGCTGCCCGACGACGTACGAGCCGCGGAACGGGAGGCGGAGCAGCGCGCGGCCCTCATCGAGCAGCAACAGCTGAACCCCCGGTCCTCCGAGTCGACGGTGGCCTGACATGCCGCACGACGCACACGAGGGACGGAGCGCCGAGGAGCGGGGCATCCCGGACGGCCTGCTGGTGGGCGTCCTGGGCTTCCTCCTCGGCCTGACCGTCCTGGTCTGGACGGCCACGGGCCTGGCGGGCCTCTTCGCCCGGGGCTCCTGGCCCGACGGCGTGACCTTCACGAACACCCCGTTCGCGATGCGCAGCCTCGTCTCCGAGCCGCACGACCTCCCCGCCGCCTGGCCCGGCACACCGGCGGCCCAGCTCTCCGGCTACGGCCTCTTCTGGGGCCTCCTCATCGGCCAGTTGATGATCCTGGTCGTCCTGACGGTCTTCGCTCTCGGCACCCTGGCCCGCTGGCGCGCGGTCCGGGCCTCACGGGAAACCCCGGGCACGTCGCCTGCCAAGGCCCACCCGGGGCCGGGACACCCCATCGGTGTGGAATCGACCACGACAGCGGCGGGCGCGGGCCTCGACCCGCGTACGCAGTCGAGTACACCGTCGGCCACCGCGGCGGGCGCGGCATCGGACACAGGCCACAGCACAGGTCACAGCACAGGTCACAGCACGGGTACGTCCGTGCTCTCCGCGCCGGCCGTCGAGGCGGCGGCACCGACGGCACCGACGGCCGACGCCGTACACACCGCCCCCGGGGTGCCCGGCGTCCCCGCATCGCACCACCCCGTGGAGCACACCGTCCCCGCGCCCCGCCGTCCCCGCCTTCTCTACGGAGACCCGTCCGCCCGCCGGCCCTCCACCCTCCAGGCGATCCGGGACGCCGAGGGCCCCGCGCTCGTCGTCACGTCCGATCCCACCGTGTGGGCGGTGACCAAGGACGCCCGGGCCAAGCTCGGCCCGGTCCTCGTCTACGACCCGGGCCACCTCTGCGAGACCCCCGCCCGCCTCCACTGGTCGCCCACCACCGGCTGCGAAGACCCCGTCACCGCCGCGACCCGCGCCACCGCACTCTTCGCCCCCGTACGCCCGCACTCCCGCCTCGACGCTGCCGTCGCCGACACCGCCGAAATGCTCCTGCGCTGCTGGCTGCACGCCGCCGCTGTGGACGGACGCCCGTTCAAACAGGTCCACCGCTGGGCCCTCGGGAACGGCGCCCACGAGCCCGTACGAATCCTCCGCACTCACCCCAAGGCCGCCTCCGGCCTCGCTGGACTCCTCGAGTCCGCCCTCACCGCCCACGTCGAACGCCGCGAGATCGCACAGGAACTGACGGCCCGTACGCTCACTTCCCTCTCCTCGATCCACATCCGCGAGGCCTGCACTCCCAACCGTGCGGATTCGCTCGCCTTGGAATCATTCGTGGACGAGGGGGGCACCCTTTATGTGGTGGGTGAACCGATCGAGGATCCCCGCACCCGCCCCGGTGCGATGCCTCTGCTGACCGCCCTCACCTCAAGCGTGGTCGAGCACGGCCGCCGCATGGCCGCACGGTCATCCGACGGTCGGCTCGACCCACCACTGACGCTCGTCCTCGACGACGTCGCGGCGGTGGCACCGCTTCCTGGGCTTCCGGAGCTGCTGGCAACCGGTCAGGACCAGGGCCTGTCACCCCTGGTCCTGCTCCGCTCCCAGGAGCAGGCCCGCGCCCGCTGGCCGGAAGAAACCCTCACCCCGTGACGGGCCTCATCAGCTCGTACTCCAGGTCCCGCGCCGGCTCTTCCCCCGACTCCGCGCCGGACTCCCCGCCCGGCACCGCGATCGTCGCCCCGGTCGGCACGAACCCGAACCGCCGGTAGAACGCGGCAGCTCGCGGGTTCCGTTCGTCGACGTACAACCGCACCCGCTGGATCGGCGCCCCGCCAAGGCCCCACGACCACGCCACGCCTGCCCGGAACAGTGCGTCCGCAAGGCCGGCTCCGCGCGCCTCGGGGCGTACGAACACCCCCACCACATGCGTCTGGTCCACCCGCGCGGGCTCCCCGAACCGGATGTCCCCGCCCGGCCGCTCCACCAGGACCGTGATCGTCCCCGACCAGGTCCCGTCCGGCGCCTCGGCGACGAACTGGTGCACCTCGTCCCCGGTGGCCCGGGCCGTACGCTCCTGCCAGAAGGAGTCGGGCCGGGCCGCGGCGTCCTCGTACGTCTCCAGGAAGGCGACGGGCGCGGCGGGGTCCCGCAGGGCCGCGAGCCTGATCTCGCGGCACTTCTCCCACTCGTCGGCCCGTACGGGTCGCATCACGTGTTCCATGTCCCGATCCTGGCGACCGCCCCGCCGCCTGGCAACGCGATATCGCCCGGGTCGGGCTGAACGCAAAAATGCCTCAACCCCCGGACATGGTCCGGGGG
>NZ_JBSGZO010000184.1:0-15888 GCF_053611045.1 Streptomyces sp. NPDC054841
CTGACGGGATGCCCCGCCTCGCGCAGCGTCTCCTTGACCTGGCCGATCCGCAGGTCGCCGAAGTGGAAGACGGAGGCGGCGAGCACCGCGTCCGCGCCGGCCGCGACAGCCGGCGGGAAGTCGGCGAGCTTGCCCGCGCCGCCGGAGGCGATCACCGGGACCGTGACGTGCTTGCGGACGGCCGCGATCATCTCGGTGTCGTAGCCGTCCTTCGTGCCGTCCGCGTCCATCGAGTTGAGCAGGATCTCGCCCGCGCCCAGCTCGGCGGCCCGGTGGGCCCATTCGACGGCGTCGATGCCGGTGCCGCGGCGGCCGCCGTGCGTGGTCACCTCGTAGCCGGACGCCGTCGTGGTGCCTTCCGGGGTGCGGCGGGCGTCCACGGAGAGCACCAGCACCTGGCGGCCGAAGCGCTCGGCGATCTCGCGGATCAGCTCGGGCCGGGCGATGGCCGCCGTGTTGACGCCGACCTTGTCCGCCCCGGCGCGCAGCAGCTTGTCGACGTCGTCCGCCGAACGGACGCCGCCACCCACCGTGAGCGGGATGAAGACCTGCTCGGCGGTGCGGCGCACCACGTCGTACGTCGTCTCGCGGTTGCCGGACGACGCCGTGATGTCGAGGAAGGTCAGCTCGTCGGCGCCCTCGGCGTCGTACAGCTTGGCCATCTCGACCGGGTCGCCGGCGTCCCGCAGATTCTGGAAGTTGACTCCCTTGACCACCCGGCCGTCGTCGACGTCCAGGCAGGGGATGACTCGGACAGCGAGGGTCATGACTCCGAAGCTCCGTTCTCTCCGGCGGATTCTCCGGCGGACCGGACCGCCTCGACCTCGACCTCGACGACCAGTCGCGGATCGACGAAGCCCGAGACGATGATCATCGAAGCAGCCGGGCGGACGGCGTCGAACAGCTCCTTGTGGGCGCGGCCGACCTCGTCGACGTCCCGGGCGTGCGTGATGTACATCCGGGTGCGGACCACGTCCCTGGCGCCGAGGCCGAGTTCCTTCAGCGCTTCGAGGGCGACGTTGAAGGAGTTGACTGCCTGGTCGTACGGGCCGCCGTCGACGAACGCGCCGTCGATCACCGACGTACAGCCGGAGACCAGCACCATGCCGTTCGGCAGCTCGACCGCGCGGGAGTAGCCGAAGGCCTCCTCCCAGGGGCTGCTGCCGGCGACGCGGCGGACGGCACCGCTCATCGTGACACCGCCGCGAGCGCCTCTTCCAGGGTGAACGCCTTGGCGTAGAGCGCCTTGCCGACGATCGCGCCCTCCACGCCCTGGGGGACCAGCTCGGCGATCGCGCGCAGGTCGTCGAGCGACGAGACGCCGCCCGAGGCGACGACCGGCTTGTCGGTGGCGGCACAGACATTGCGCAGCAGCTCCAGGTTGGGGCCCTGGAGGGTGCCGTCCTTGGCGATGTCGGTGACGACGTACCGCGCGCAGCCTTCGGAGTCGAGGCGCGCCAGGGTCTCGTAGAGGTCTCCGCCGTCGCGGGTCCAGCCGCGGCCGCGCAGGGTCGTGCCGCGTACGTCGAGACCGACCGCGATCTTGTCGCCGTGCTCGGCGATGGCCTTGGCGACCCACTCGGGGGTCTCCAGCGCGGCGGTGCCGAGGTTGACCCGGGTGCAGCCGGTGGCGAGGGCGGCGGCGAGCGAGGCGTCGTCGCGGATGCCGCCGGACAGCTCGACCTTGAGGTCCATGGCCCCGGCCACCTCGGCGATCAGCTTCCGGTTGTCGCCGGTGCCGAAGGCCGCGTCCAGGTCGACCAGATGCAGCCACTCGGCGCCCGCCCGCTGCCAGGTGAGGGCGGCCTCCAGCGGGGACCCGTAGGAGGTCTCCGTACCGGACTCGCCGTGCACGAGGCGGACGGCCTGGCCGTCGCGGACGTCGACGGCGGGGAGGAGTTCAAGCTTCTGAGCCATGATCAGAGGGTCTCGATCCAGTTGGTGAGGAGCTGGGCGCCGGCGTCGCCGGACTTCTCGGGGTGGAACTGGGTGGCCCACAGCGCGCCGTTCTCGACGGCCGCGACGAAGGGCTCGCCATGTGTCGCCCAGGTGACCTTCGGGGCGCGCATGGCCGGGTTGGTGATCTCCAGGCCCCACTCGTGCACGGCGTACGAGTGCACGAAGTAGAAGCGGGCGTCGGCGTCGAGGCCGGCGAACAACTCGGAGTCCTCGGGGGCCTTGACCGTGTTCCACCCCATGTGGGGGACGACCGGAGCCTTCAACGGCCCGACGACGCCGGGCCACTCGTCCAGGCCTTCGGTCTCCACGCCGTGCTCGATGCCGCGCTCGAAGAGGATCTGCATGCCGACGCAGATGCCCATGACGGGCCGGCCGCCGGAGAGCCTGCGGTCGATGACCCAGTGCCCGCGGGCCTCCTGGAGTCCGGTCATGCAGGCGGAGAAGGCGCCGACGCCGGGGACGAGCAGCCCGTCGGCGTTCATGGCCTTGTCGAAGTCACGGGTGATCTCGACATCGGCGCCGACGCGGGCGAGGGCGCGCTCGGCGGAGCGGACGTTGCCGAAGCCGTAGTCGAAGACGACGACCTTCTTCCGCTCGCTCATGACCACACGTCCAGTCGCAGGACGCCCGCGACGAGGCACATGCCGGCGGCGACGGACAGCAGCACGATGAGGCCCTTGGGCATCTGCTGCTTGGCGAAGGAGTACACGCCGCCGAGCAGGAAGAGCCCGACGACGATCAGAATCGTGGAAAGACCGGTCACGGCTACAGGGCGCCCTTCGTGGAGGGAAGAATTCCGGCGGCGCGCGGGTCGCGCTCCGAGGCATAGCGCAGGGCTCGCGCCAGCGCCTTGAACTGGCACTCCACGATGTGGTGTGCGTTGCGCCCGTACGGGACGTGGACGTGCAGAGCGATCTGCGCCTGGGCGACGAAGGACTCCAGGATGTGCCGGGTCATCGTCGTGTCGTACGCGCCGATCATCGGCGCCATGTTCTCCGGCTCGGTGTGCACGAGGTACGGACGGCCGGAGAGGTCCACGGTCACCTGGGCGAGCGACTCGTCCAGCGGGACGGTGCAGTTGCCGAATCGATAGATCCCCACCTTGTCGCCCAGGGCCTGCTTGAAGGCGGCGCCGAGCGCGAGGGCGGTGTCCTCTATGGTGTGGTGGCTGTCGATGTGCAGATCGCCGTCGGTCTTGACCGTGAGGTCGAACAGACCGTGGCGGCCGAGCTGGTCGAGCATGTGGTCGTAGAAGCCGACCCCGGTCGACACGTCGACCTTTCCGGTGCCGTCGAGGTTGATCTCGACGACGACGGACGTCTCCTTGGTGGTGCGCTCGACCCGTCCTACGCGGCTCATGAGCTCTGCTCCTTCTTCAGTGCGCGAACCGCATCGAGGAACGCGTCGTTCTCTTCGGGGGTGCCGGCGGTGACCCGCAGCCGGCCCGGTACGCCGTTGTCGCGGACCAGGACGCCCCGGTCGAGGATCTTCTGCCACATGGCGTGGGCGCCGCCCTCACCGTCGAACCGTCCGAACTGGACGAAGTTGGCGTCGGACTCGGTCACTTCGTAACCGATGGCGCGCAGCTCGCTGACCAGCCGGTCCCGCTCCTCCTTGAGCTGCTCGACGTACTTCAGCAGCGTATCGGTGTGCTCCAGGGCGGCGAGGGCCGTGGCCTGGGTGACGGCGGAGAGGTGGTACGGCAGCCGTACGAGCTGGACGGCGTCCACGACGGCCCGGTGCGCGGCGAGATAGCCGAGGCGCAGGCCGGCGGCGCCGAAGGCCTTGGACATCGTCCGCGACACGACGAGGTTCGGCCGGCCCTCGATCAGCGGCAGCAGCGAGGGGCGGTGGCTGAATTCGACGTACGCCTCGTCGACGACCACCAGCGACGGCTTGGCCTCCTGCGCGGCCTCGTAGAGCGCGAGGACCGTCTCGGCGTCGACGGCGGTGCCGGTGGGGTTGTTGGGCGAGGTGATGAAGACGACGTCGGGCCGGTGCTCGGCGATGGCCTGAGCGGCGGCGTCGGCGTCCAGGGTGAAGTCGTCACGCCGCGGACCGGAGATCCAGCCGGTGCCGGTGCCGCGTGAGATCAGTCCGTGCATCGAGTACGAGGGCTCGAAGCCGATGGCGGTACGGCCGGGCCCGCCGAAGGTCTGCAGCAGCTGCTGGATGACCTCGTTGGAGCCGTTGGCCGCCCAGACGTTCTCGACGGCGAGGGGGTGCTTGCCGGTGCGGGTGAGGTACTTCGCGAGCTCGGTACGCAGCTCGACCGCGTCCCGGTCGGGATAGCGGTTGAGGCCGCGCGCGGCCTCCCGCACCCGCTCGGCGATCCGCGCCACCAGCGGCTCGGGCAGCGGGTACGGGTTCTCGTTGGTGTTCAGCTGTACGGGGACGTCGAGCTGGGGCGCGCCGTAGGGGGACTTGCCGCGCAGCTCGTCCCTGATGGGGAGATCGTCGATGCCGACGTCGCCGGTGCTCACGTGGTCCGTGCCCACGTGCTTCGTGCCCACGTGCTCCGTGCCCACTTGCTCTGTGCCCACTTGCTTCGTGCTCACTTGCTCTCGGGTACCTTCCAGCCGAACCGTGCCTTCAGCGCGGCGCCGTGCGCCGGGAGGTCCTCCGCCTCCGCCAGCGTCACCACGTGGTGGGTGACCTCGGCCAGGGCCTCGCGCGTGTAGTCCACGATGTGGATGCCGCGCAGGAAGGACTGGACGGACAGACCGGAGGAGTGGCAGGCGCAGCCGCCGGTGGGCAGTACGTGGTTGGAGCCGGCGCAGTAGTCGCCGAGGGAGACCGGCGCCCACGGGCCGACGAAGATCGCGCCCGCGTTGCGGACCCGGTTCGCGACGGCCGCCGCGTCGGCGGTCTGGATCTCCAGGTGCTCGGCGCCGTACGCGTCGACGACGCGCAGGCCCTCCTCGATGCCGTCGACCAGGACGATCGCGGACTGCTTGCCGGTCAGGGCCGGGAGGATCCGGTCCTCGACGTGCTTGGTCGCGGCGATCTGCGGCTCCAGCTCGCGCTCGACCGCGTCCGCGAGCTCGGGCGAGTCGGTGACCAGGACGGCCGCGGCCAGCGGGTCGTGCTCGGCCTGGCTGATCAGGTCGGCGGCGACGTGGGCCGGGTCGGCGGTGGCGTCGGCGAGGACCGCGATCTCGGTCGGGCCGGCCTCGGTGTCGATGCCGATCCGGCCGGTGAAGTAACGCTTGGCGGCGGCGACCCAGACATTGCCGGGGCCGGTCACCATGTTCGCCGGAGCACACCCGTCGGGTCCGGAGGTCCCGTACGCGAACATCGCGACGGCCTGGGCGCCTCCCACCGCGTACACCTCGTCGACGCCGAGCAGCGCGCAGGCGGCGAGGATCGTCGGGTGCGGCAGTCCGCCGAACTCTTTCTGCGGCGGTGACGCGAGCGCGATGGACTCGACGCCGGCCTCCTGCGCCGGTACGGCGTTCATGATCACGGACGAGGGGTAAACAGAACGCCCGCCCGGCGCGTACAGCCCAACGCGCTCGACCGGAACCCACTTCTCGGTCACCGTGCCGCCCGGCACGACCTGGGTGGTGTGCGTCTGCCGGCGCTGCTCGCGGTGGACGATCCTGGCGCGCCGGATCGACTCCTCGAGTGCCGCCCTGACCTGGGGGTCCAGCTGCTCGAGCGCCTCCGTGAGAGCCTTCGCGGGCACCCGCACCCGCTCCAGCGTCACACCGTCGAACTTCTCCGCGTACTCGATCAGCGCCGCTGTGCCGCGATGATGCACGTCCTCGCAGATCGGCCGCACCTTCTCCAGGGCGGCTTCCACGTCGAAGTCGGCACGGGGCAGCAGATCGCGCAGGGCCCCGCCCTGGGGGAGGGCGGCGCCGCGCAGGTCGATACGAGCCAGAGAAATTGATTGCAGCACGGGTCAATTCTCGCAGACGGTCACCGACAGCCGGTCTCTCGTATCACTGACTGATACGCGTCAGATCACTCCCACACGTCTCCCGACCACCACTTCTCACCGAGGCGCTCTCGCGCCGCCCCTCTGGTTTCAGAAGTCGTTCATGACCACTAGCGTTCAGTCCGTTACGCAGCGGGAAGAACGGCTGTACGAAACCCGGGGAAGCAAGGGGGCGGCATTGACCGAGCCGCAGAGCATCGACGTGCCCGACGATCTCACCACCGCAGAACAGACCATGTGGACCGCGTTCGAGCACGGGAGGACCTGCGACCTGCGTGACAGCAATCCGCTGCTGAACGATCCCTTCTCGGGCCGCGAGTGGGGCCCGGACCGCAGTGTGCGCGCCGATGTGATCGCGATGCTGCTGCTCAGCGGTCCGAGCGCGCGGCCCGGGCGGGTCTGCGCGCTGAAGCTGCGCGGCGCGTACATCACCGGGAAGCTCACCCTCGGCGGCGGGACGATCGGGCCGTACGTCGAGCTGACCGGCTGCCGCTTCGAGAGCGAGCTGGCGTTACCCGAGGCACGGTTCACGACACTGCGCATGGTCGGCTGCGCGATACCGCGGCTGGAGGCCGCCCGGCTGCACACGGAGGGTGATCTGCATCTGCCGCGCTGCCGGATAGAGCGCGGGATGCGGCTCACGGACGCGCAGATCGGCACGGATCTGCTGATCAACCAGATCCAGGTGCGGCCGGACCGGCGGGGCCGGGCGATCGCCGCGGACGGCCTGTCGGTGGCCCAGGACCTCCAGGCCGAGCTGATCGACACGTACGGCGAAGTCAGCCTGCGCGGCGCGAAGGTCGGCGTGTCGCTGAGCCTGCGCGGCAGCCGGCTGCGGGCGGTGGAGGGGCGCCGCGCGCTGAACGCTCCGCAGCTGACGGTGGAGCGCACGCTCTACATGACGCGGGCCTGGGTGAATGTGGCGGGCGACCAGGGGACCACTCCCCCGTTCGGCATCGCCAACGCCGCCGGCGGGCGGGGGCCCGGAGCACGGGAGCGACCCTTCGAATGCCATGGCGGGGTACGGCTGGACGACGGGCGCTTCGGCGACGCGGTCGACTTCCACAAGGCCCGCTTCGTACTCTCGGACGCCCGGCGCGAGGAGCTGTCGCTGCGCAGGATCGTCACCCCCGAGCTGCGCTTCAACGGGGAGCGGCCGGAGGAGGGACGTGTCGTGCTGAACGGCGCGAAGATCGTCACGCTGATCGATCTGTCGACGAGCTGGCCGGGTCCCGGCGGGCTGGCGATGGGCGGCTTCGTGTACGAGAACCTCGTCCCGTACAGCCGCTTCCCGCTGGCCAGGCGGCTGGAGTGGATCGCGGCAGCGACCCCCGAGTACGCCCCGGAGCCGTACGAGCGGCTGGCGACCGTCCTGCGCAACAGCGGCGAGGACGCGGACGCGCGCGAGGTGTTGCTCGCCAAGCAGCGCCGGCGCCGCGAGACCCTGCCGCTCGCGGCGAAGCTCTGGGGCTATCTCCAGGACTGGACGGTGGCCTACGGCTACCGGCCGGGCCGGGCCGCGCTGTGGATGGCGGTGCTCTGGGCGGCGGGCGCGGTGGCGTTCTCGCGCTACGACCCCTCGGCGATCAAGCCCGACGAACACCCGGAGTGGAACCCGTCCCTGTTCGCCCTGGACCTGCTCCTCCCGGTGATCAATCTCGGCCAGGACGGCTACTGGCGTCTGGAGGGCCGCTGGCAGTGGGCCGCGGCCGCGCTGATCCTGCTCGGCTGGATCCTGGCGACGACGGTCGCGGCGGGTGCGTCACGGTTGCTGCGCCGCAGCTAGACGAGTAAGTCCTATCTCCCGCCGTCCGCCCGGAGGGCGGGCTTCGCGGCGTCCGGTGCGTGCAGATGCAAGGCGGAGGGTCGTCCTCGTACTGGGCGTACTTGGACGATCCCGACAACGCAGCGTGGGGGCACCTCCCGTGCCCGAAGGGCTACGGGGGAGTGCGTGCCGGGCGTCGCGGAGCAGGCGGGAGATAGGACCTACTCGTCCAGGGCCTGTCTTCGGAGCCCCTTCCGTCCTTCGGGCGGACGGGGCTGCTTTGAAGACACTTCTCAGGGCCTGACCCGCCGAGCAGCTCCCAGGACCTGTCCGGCGGATCGGGCCGAATCAGCCCGGCAAGATCTGAAAGACAGGCCCTCGGGGCGGGCGCGCGCGGGGGCGTCCGCGGGTGGGCGCGAGAGCGTCCCGTAGGTGGGCGCGAGAGCGTCCCGTAGGTGGGCGCGAGAGCGTCAGTTCGCGCCGGATGCCCGCCGGACCGGGGATCGGCGACCCACGGCGCCGCAGTCACGGCCGTCGCTCCGGCGTCCGCCGCCGAACCGGGGATCGGCGACCCACGGCGCCGCAGTCACGGCCGTCGCTCCGGCGTCCCTTGCGCGATCGTCTGCGCCCTGCGCCGTCGCTCGCGCCGGTGGCCGGGGCGCACGACGGTCGGGCAGGCAACCGCCCGGCGGGCTCGGTGTGCGCCCCCGCGCGCTTCCGATTACGCGCTCCTTTGCGGTTTCTTGACCTGACTCAGGACAACCATTCCACCTGCTACCAAAACTTCACAGATGCCCTCTGGCGCGCTCTCGACCTGCAGCTTTCAATGGTCCGCACCATGTCTCTGCTCCGTGCTCTGATCAGCACCGCCCGCATGGTCCGGCACACCCCGCGGCTTGCCGACGGGCTGTCCCCGGACGACGCGGTACTGCTCGACGCCCCCGACGAGCGGCTCGGGCCCGCACTCGTCGCGGCCGCGATCGGCGACCACGAGCCCGCCGCCAAGCTGCTCGCCACTTCGCGCGACGCGGCCGAGTGGGAGAACCGGGACCGCTATGTGATGCGGCTCGCGGCGTTCGCCCACAGCCGGGACGACTGGCTGACCGGCTGGCTCGCCGCCTCGCCCCGTGATCCCGACGCCCTGCTGGTGAAGGCCGAACTCGCGGTCCGCAGAGCCTGGGAGTCGCCCGCGCGCACCGAGCGGCTGCGCGAGGTCGGCCCGCTCATCGACGCCGCGGCCGAGGGCGATCCGCGCGACCCCGTGCCCTGGCGGGTCGCACTCGACCACGCGCGCGGCACCCACGCCACGCACACCGCCTTCGAGTCGCTGTGGGAGCAGGCCGTGCGCCGCTCCTCGCACCACTACGGCTGCCATGTCGCGGCGCTCCAGTACCTCTCCGCCCACTGGTACGGCTCGCACCGCGAGTGCTTCGACTTCGCCGAGCGGGCGGCCGAGGACTCCCTGCCCGGCTCGCTCGTGCAGGCCCTGCCGGTGCGGGCCGCGTTCACACTGCTGCTGGCCGGCTCCTTCAGCTCCGTACAGGCCGACCGGATCGACGCCGCCGCGGACCGGGCGATCGCGCTGTCCGAGCGCTACCGGGAGGCCGACCCCTGGCCGGCGGAGGTCCGCAATCTGCTGGTGTACGTACTGATCGCACGCGGCCGCTGGGCCGAGGCCCTGGAGCAGTTCCGGACGATCGGCCCGTGTGCGACGTCGTTCCCGTGGAACTGTCTGACGGACGATCCGCTGGGCCAGTTCCTGGAGGCTCGCGACGGCGTCCGGATCGAGGTGGCGTCCTCGGTACCGATCCGCCGCGGGCGCCGGATCGGACAGGTCCGTACGGGTCACGGGCGGGCGGCCGGACGCAGCCCCTCCGGCGGCCATTACGCTTAACCGCTGTGACCACCGCTCGCCTGCCCCTCTTCCCGCTCAACGCGGTGCTGTTCCCGGGCCTCGTCCTGCCGCTGAACGTCTTCGAGGAGCGCTATCGCGCCATGATGCGCGAGCTGCTGAAGACCGACGAGTCCGAGCCGCGCCGCTTCGCCGTGGTCGCCATCCGCGATGGCCGCGAGGTCGCGCCGACCGCTCCCGGGCTGCCCGACCAGACCGCGCTGCCCGAAAAGGGCCCCGCCGCCGGCTTCGGCACCGACCCGATCCAGGCGTTCCACCGGGTCGGGTGCATCGCGGATGCCGCGACGATCCGCGAACGCGCGGACGGCAGCTACGAGGTGCTGGCCACCGGCACGACCCGGGTCAAACTGCTCTCCGTCGACGCGAGCGGCCCCTTCCTCACGGCCGAACTCGAAGAGATCCCGGAGGAGTCGGGGGACGGCGCCGGCGCACTCGCCGAAGGCGTGCTGCGGGCGTTCCGCAACTACCAGAAGCGGCTGGCGGGCGCGCGTGAGCGTTCGCTGTCCACGGGCGCGGAGCTGCCGGACGAGCCGTCCGTGGTGTCGTACCTGGTGGCTGCGGCGGCCGTGCTGGACACCCCGTCGAAGCAGCGACTGCTGCAGGCCCCGGACACCGCGACCCGGCTGCGCGAGGAGCTGAAGCTGCTGCGCTCCGAGACCGCGGTGATACGGCATCTTCCGTCGCTGCCCGCAGTCGATCTGACGCGCGCTCCGACGAGCCCCAACTAGCCCCGACCAGCCCCAACCAGTCGGACCCGTCCGGCCCCGTCCGAAGCGCACCGACCAGTCCGAAGCGTCGCGCTGAACCCGAAGCGCACCGATGAGTCCGGCGCACACCGACCAGTTCGAGGACCGAGACCTTGGCGAAGAAGTCCAGGAAGCAGCCGGGCGGCACCCCGGCGACGGTGGCGCTGACGGCCGCGGGAACGGCGTTCACCGTCCACGCGTACGAGCACGACCCGGCGACCCCCTCGTACGGGGAGGAGGCCGCGGAGGCTCTCGGCGTCGCCCCCGATCGGGTCTTCAAGACCCTCGTCGCGGACGTGGACGGCGAACTGACGGTCGCGGTCGTCCCGGTCGCCGGACAGCTCGATCTCAAGGCCCTGGCCGCGGCGGTCGGCGGCAAGCGTGCCGCGATGGCCGACCCGGCGGCCGCCGAGCGCACCACCGGCTACGTGCGCGGGGGGATCTCCCCGCTCGGGCAGCGCAAGCGTCTGCGGACGGTCCTGGACGCCTCGGCCTCGGCCCACCCGACGATCTGCGTCTCGGCCGGCCGCCGTGGACTGGAGGTCGAGCTGTCCCCCTCGGACCTGGCGGCGCTCACGGGCGCGGTGCTGGCGCCGATCGGTCGCGCGTAACAGGGCGTGCGCGGGACCTCGACGGCGGGCCCGTCCTCGGCTACGACCGAAGGACATCCCGATCCGAGGGGGCGCCCGAATGTCGAAGCGCACGCGTAAACGCAAGTGGCGGCTCCGGAAGCGCCGCGCGAACCACGGCCGCCGGCCGGCGTAGCGAGGGAGGGGCCGGCCCCCTCCGGTGGAGCCCGTCCGGTGATCGAGCCGCGGGAGTCCGGCGCAGCCCCCACGCGGCGGAGCCGCAGATCGACACAGCGGGAAGGGACGGGGTCCGGGAAGAGGCGGGGTCCGGAAAACGCCCCGCGCAGCAGCTGACCCGAACCGCACGGCCGGGCCGGTCGGGGCTGCCCCGGACCGGCCGGGCCCGCGCGCCAGCCCCGGTTGTCCAGGGCCTGTCCGGTGGGTCAGGCTGGATCAGCGAGCGCCCGCCGCGAAGCGGCTGATGTCACTGATGTGGCTTCGGATCCAAGGCGGAGGATGGAGTCATGGCGGAGCCATGCCGACTGACGACAACGCAGGAGACGGAGTCGCAGGGCGTCGCGAGCCCAGCAAGATCCACCGGACAGGTCCTAGGGCAGCGGGGGCGCCCAGTCCGGCTCCGGGTCGCGGGGGCCGAAGAGTGCGGTCAGGGCGAGGTGCACGACCATCGCGGCGACCGGCCACGCCAGCAGCGCGGCCTTCGCCCGGAGCTGGAGCGGGGCGTCGAAGGCAACACCCGGGCCGACCGCCCGGGCATGGGCGACGACGTCGTGGGCCGGGTCGAGCCAGTAGCCGATGCCCCAGCCCAGGGCGGAGCCGAGCAGGCCGCCCACGGCGAGGGCGGCGACCAGCGCGATGCCTCCGCGGCGGTGGAACCAGAAGACGGCGGCGGCGCTCAGCACGCCGAGACCGAGCGCCAGCAGGACGAACGTGCCGTCCGCGCCCGCGGCCTCCTCACCCTCCGTGTCCGCGACGAACACCGCCTTGTCGGTCGCGATCAACTGCACCCGCGGCGCCAGCCACAGCCAGAGCAGGCCGAGCACGATCCCCGCGAGCGCCACGGCCAGCAGCACGACGGCGGCCTGCCGGACCTCCTTCTTCATGTCCTGCCCATCTCCATCCGGGTGCGGGAGGGGATACGGGTGGTACGGGGTCGCGTCGTGCGACGGCGGCTGGTGAGGCGGGGTCAGGGGTGCGGTCACCATGACATCGTGCCAAACGTCCCCGTGGGACGCCTCACCGGACCGCGGCCCGCCGGTACGCCCAGGTCGCGAGGGCCAGCGAGACCACGCCGACGGCCGCGCAGACGGCGAGGTCCAGCGCGACGGCCGGCCACTGCGGATGCGCGTCGAAGCTGTGGGCGAGAGCCTCGACGCCGTACGTCGACGGCAGAAGATCGCGCGCGTACGTGATCGGCTCCGGGAGCCGGCCGGCCGGCAGTACGCCCAGCAGCAGCGCCGCGGACATGCCCAACTGCCCCAGCAGGGTGGCGAGTTCCTGGCGCGGGGCGAGCAGTCCGAGGGCGGCGCCGAGCCCGGCGAGAGCGGCGCCCGCGAGCGGGATCACGGCGGCCAGCACCCATAGATGCGTCAGCGGCAGCCCGAAGAGCACCGAGCCGATGACCGCGGTCACCACCGTCCCGGGCACGGTGAAGGAGGCGTACGCCCCGGCCGCGCCCAGAACGACCGCCGCGGGCGGCACGGGCAGCGTCGCGTAGTGGTCGAGGCCGCCGCCGGCCCTGAGCTGCCCGAAGTACTGGGCGAGAAGATTGAGCGCGACGAACGCGACGACAAGGACCGCCGACCCGGCGACGACGGCGCGGGCCTCGGCCCCGCCGTCGACCACGCCGCGCATGAGCACCATGATCCCGACGGACTGGAACGTCGCGACGAAGAGCAGCGGGATCCTGGCGACCCGTGCCCGGGACAGCTGGGCGCGGTACACCGCGGCGAGCGCGGGCATCAGCCGGGCCCGGGGCGCGAGCGGCGCGGCCGCTGCCCCGGACGGTGCGCCGGACGCCCCCCGCACACTCGCGGACACGGCCTCCGCAGGCACGATGCTCACCTGGCGCTGCTCCTGTTCCATACGTGCAAGTTCGGTACGTGCAAGTTCGTTACGTACGAGATCGCTACGTGCGAGTTCAGTACGTGCACGTTCGCTACGCACGAGATCGCTACGTGCGAGTTCAGCACGTGCGAGTTCAGCACGTGCGAGTTCGGTACGTACGAGTTCGGTACGTGCGAGGGCTCACAGCTCACGCCTTCACCAGTCCCTTCGTCGCATGGCCGCCGAGCGCCAGGTACACGTCCTCCAGGCTCGGCGTGGCCAGCGTGAAGTCGTCGAGAGCGGCGAAGGCGGCGCCGCCGGTCACCGCGGCCACGGCCGCGCGGGCCTCTTCCGGGGCGAGGCGGAGGACCCAGCGGCGTCCGGACTCCTGGGCGGAGAGGCGCAGCGCCGCGACCTCGGGGACATCGAGCGGGGCCCGTTCGCGCCAGACCAGCTCGACGCGGACCTCGCCCGCGATGCGCTCCTTGAGTCCGGCGGGCGTGTCGCAGGCGATGACCTTGCCGCGTTCCAGTACGGCGACGCGGTCGAGGACGGTCTCGGCCTCGATGACGTTGTGGGTGACGAGCACCACGGTGACGTCGTGCTCGGCGCGGCGGCGGTCCACCGCGGCCCAGACCGCGCGTCGGGCGACCGGGTCCATGCCGGTGGTGGGCTCGTCCAGTACCAGGACCGGCCGCTCGCCGACGAGGGTGGCGGCGAAGCACGCGAGCCTTCGCTGGCCGCCGGAGAGCTTCTTCAGGGGCCGGCCGGCCAGCCCGGTCAGGCCGAGCTCCTCCAGAACGGCGTCCCGCTCGGCCCGCGCCTCCCGTACGCCGAGGCCGCGCAGCCGGCCGGTGGTCTCGGCGGCGAGCGCGACGGTCAGCTCGTCGAGGGCGGTGGATTCCTGGCCGAGGTAGCCGATGAGCCGTGCCGCCCGCTCGGTGTGGCGTACGAGATCGTGGCCGAGCACGTCGACGCTGCCGGAATCCGGCCGCATCAGACCGGTCAGCTGGCGGACGAGCGTGGACTTGCCGGCGCCGTTGGGACCGAGCAGCCCGAAGATCTCGCCGCGCCGCACTTCGAGGCCGATACCGTCGTTGGCACGCACCTCGGGGGTCGCGGGGGCCCCTCGCCGGGCGCGCGCGGCGGGGTACGTTTTGACCAGATCCCGCACCACGCACACCGTACTCACGAGGGACGAGCCTACGGGGTCCGCGGACCTACTCCCCCGCGGGGGCGCGTTCCGCGGCGGCACGGACGTCGATCTCGCGCCAGAATCCGGCCCGGATCGCATAGCGGTCGTGCTCGTCGATCTGGTCGTCCTTGTGGGCGAGCAGTCCGAAACGGGCCGCGTACCGCAGCAGTTCGCCGTCGATGCGGTGCGGGATGCGCGGGTACATGGTGGACAGCTTCTGCACGTGCGCCGGGTCGGGCAGCCGCTCCATCCAGCGCCGCGCGAAGACCTGTCCGACCTCGAAGGGGTCGCCGCCGACCGTGGTGATGTCCTCCTCCCGGTCGGCCCAGCGCTGCTCGGCGCTGGTGAGCTGCGCGAGGGTGGGCAGCGACGCGGTCTCCGGGGGCTCGCCGAGCGCGCCGTTGCCCGGGCGCTCGATCCAGCCCTTGTCGGAGGACCAGCGCAGGGTGGCGCCGGCCGGCTGCCGGTCGGCCGCGACCACCGGGCCACGCAGGCCCGCGAGGTCCTTGGGGGTGGGGACGCCCTTGCCGTGCGGGCCGCCGGGGGTGCCCGCTCCGTTCTCCGTACTGCCGTCGGCGGCCGGGGCGGACGTTCCGTTCCGTACTTGCGCGACCTGGGCACGGGCTTCCTCCGCGCGCTCGGCGGACGCGGCGAGGGCCGCTTCGGGAAGCGGGGCGGAGAGGATGGCCGCGATCTCGGGGCGGGGCGCGGGCGGCGGGGCGCAGACGCCGCTGAACTCCTTGGCCCGTACGGCCTGGGTGATCCAGGCGCGGTCGAGGACGCGCCGCTCGTCGGCCTCGGCGACCAGGTCCTCCGACTGGTTGTAGTCGCCGTCGGCGGCCTGCACGGCCCAGAGGTGGACGGCGACGCCGTGTTCCTTGGCGGACATCAGTCCGGGCAGCAGATCGCCGTCGCCGGTGACGAGCACGACATCGGAGCAGGCTCGATTTCTGGCCAGTTCGGTGAGTTCGGCGTGCATCGCGGCGTCGACGCCCTTCTGGGCCCAGCGGCCGTCGCTGCGGGTCAGGGCGCCGAGCCGGACGGTGACCCGGGGCATGACCCGGAGCCTTCGGTGTTCCGGCTGGGGGACGCGGTCGGGGGCACCGTCGAACCAGTAGATACGCAGCAGCGGGCGTTCCGTGTCGGCCTCCGCACGCTCGCGGAGGGCCTGGATGAGGGCGGTGTGGTCGACGGTGATGCGGGAACGGGCCGGCTCTCCGGCGAGGAGACTCGCGGCGGCGCCCAGCAGATAGCCGGCGTCCACCAGGACGACGCAGCGGTCCACGTGTTCCACCCTCTTTCGGGAACCTCGGGAACGGAAGTTGCTTCGGGTTTCCTTCGAGTCTGCCCGACCGCCGGAAGGTTAACGGCCGGAACTCGATCATCGGCGTGGCGGATCGTGAAGCCGCACCGTAACAGCGGTCCGTTACTCACCGCAATGATCCGAAATGCGACGCCTGAACGGTTATGTGAGTCTGATGGCGGCCCTGGCCCCTAGATCCCACACGGAGGCAGCACCATGGCCAAGAACAAGCAGAACCGTAAGCAGCCGGTCGCTTCGAGTGCCGAGCGCGGCACCCAGCAGGCGAAGAGCGCGTCGATCGAGGCGCAGGCCGAGCAGCGGGCGGCGCAGGTCACTCCGACCGATGTGGCCCACAAGGGCCGGCAGAAGCGCTTCGGCCACAACTGAGCCGACTGACGCGCTGTCCGAGGACATACGCGTGAGGGGCACGCC